>NZ_JAWPOP010000069.1:0-2288 GCF_033344345.1 Vibrio sp. 1978 | reverse complement strand
TTCCTCCTTAGCTCAGTTGGTAGAGCGACGGACTGTTAATCCGCAGGTCGCTGGTTCGAGCCCAGCAGGAGGAGCCACTTTTAAAGCCGCATCACTTGATGCGGCTTTTTTGTATCTGCTTTATACGTCATTTCTCGCTTTCCCATTTATCTACACTTCATTTCTAAACATCAGCGAACATTAAATCCTTTCTTCAAAAACACTTATTTCACGCTAAAAATTTAATCCTCATCTTAATTTTAATACGCATTAGTATCCGAGCATATTCATCTTCACTAAGATGCCCGAGTTATTACATTTCTTCTTTTAGCTATGCCTTGCATAGTGATAACACTTTATTTGTGAGCTAAATATGAAACTAAAAACTCAAGCCTATTTATTATCTGCGATCATATTGCTAGCTCTCTTAGCTTTGACCGCAACGGGCTTATGGACACTTCGCGTCGCAAGTAACCTTGATAACAAAGCTCGAGTTACTGAGCTATTTAAAAGTGCGTACAGCATACTTACCGAAGTAGAAAAGATGGCTATCGAAGGCAAAATGCCGGAAGACGAAGCGAAAGCATTAGCCACTCGCCTACTTCGTAACAATATCTACAAAGACAACGAATACGTTTATGTCGCAGATGAAAATATGATGTTCATCGCCGCACCACTAGACCCTCAACTGCACGGAACCAGCTTCCATGACTTTAAAGATGGCAGTGGTAATAGCGTAGGCCAACTCATTCTAGATGTATTGGGGCACAAAACAGGTCAGATCGTTGAATATACCTGGAGCCAAAAACAAGCAGATGGCAGCATTGAAGAAAAACACTCGATAGCAGAAAAAACACCACACTGGGGCTGGGTTGTCGGTACAGGTATTGGCTTTAATGAAGTTAACGCACGTTTTTGGTCGACAGCACAATGGCAGCTTGTGCTATGTCTGATTATCGCGGGAAGCATTCTAAGTGGCCTGATCATTTCGATTCGCAAAATGCTTCATCTACTTGGTGGAGAGCCTAACGACGTGCGCAAAGCAGTTCAAGCTGTCGCTCAAGGAGACATTCAGACCAGTTTTGATACTGTGGCACCGAGAGGAAGTATCTATCGTGCCGTGCAAGATATGAGTCAATCACTAGCTACTATGGTGACAAACCTAGAGAAGTCTATGCATGCACTGCGCGCAGAGTTGTCTGCCGTAGAAGCTCGATCAAATACGATTGCCGATCTTACCGTATCTCAGCAGCAATCAACGGCGATGATTGCCACTGCGATGACTGAAATGGCATCTTCAGCCAACCATGTTGCCAATTCAGCAAGCGACACCGCAAACAATACGGACGAGGCAGACAAACAAAGCCAACATACTCAGAAACTCATTCATAACACGGTTAAAAACATTCAAGGTTTAGCTTCTCAATTAAATACTGCGAGTAAAGCGGTCGCCGATCTAGATCAGGATGTAAATAATATTGTAAAAGTGCTCGATGTGATTGGTGATATCGCAGAGCAAACAAACCTATTGGCACTCAATGCAGCCATTGAAGCAGCACGTGCTGGAGAACAAGGCCGAGGCTTCGCAGTCGTTGCTGATGAGGTACGCAACCTAGCAGGACGCACACAAGACAGCACAAAAGAGATTCAGTATATGATCTCCAATCTGCAAGAAGGCTCTCGCAATGCCATTCACACAATGGAAATATGTGCAGAAACCAGTGAAAGCACTGTTACAGAGTCTAAGAATGCCTCTGAAGCTCTACAGCAAATTGTAACGGCGTTAGAATCTATCACCACAATGAGCCAGCAGATCGCTACTGCTGCCGCTGAGCAGACGCAGGTTAGCGATGATATTGCGCTACGCATAAACCTTATCGATGAAAGCGGAGGCCAACTAAACTCTGTCGTAACCGAGAGTCAATCAAGTACTCAAAGTTTAGCTTCACTAGCGAATGAGCTAGAAGGTTGGGTAAACAAGTTCTCAGTAAAGCACTAGTTTAAAGTCAATTGTTCAATAAAAAGCACGTTTTCAGACGTGCTTTTTTGTTTTTATCGCCTTTATTTTGCAAGTGAATACACTATCAATGTTAAAACATCGCTTAAAGCATGGCGCATTGCTGCTAAAAACGCATAAAAACAGCCCACTCCGAGCACAAATTCATCAAACGATATTTTATTTTAATTTTATTGTTGACCTGAAAGCCGAAAAGCCTTTTAATACACCTCGTCGCCCGGATAGCTCAGTCGGTAGAGCAGAGGATTGAAAATCCTCGTGTCGGTGGTTCGATTCCGCCTCCGGGCACCAC
>NZ_JAWPOP010000697.1:0-610 GCF_033344345.1 Vibrio sp. 1978 | reverse complement strand
ACCAGTACCTACCGCGTTTTGACCAGCAGAGCCCACACCAGCACTGATTGCCAACGGAACCACACCTAAGCCAAACGCCAAGGACGTCATGATGATTGGACGAAGACGCACACGCACCGCGTGCAGTGTAGCTTCAATCAGACCTGCACCTTTCTCGTAATATTCTTTCGCGAACTCAACGATCAAAATCGCGTTTTTCGTTGCCAAACCCACTGTGGTTAACAAACTCACTTGGAAGAACACGTCGTTGTCCATTCCACGACCCAGTACTGCGAGCACAGCGCCTAATACGCCCAAAGGTACAACCAACACGACCGCAAGCGGTACAGACCAGCTTTCATACAACGCAGCAAGTACTAGGAACACGACCAAAATGGACAACGCATACAACATTGGAGCTTGGTTGCCAGACAAACGCTCTTCATAAGAGATGCCGTTCCAGTTCACCGTAAAGCCTTCTGGTAACTGCTCAACCATCGCTTCAATCTCAGCCATTGCTTCACCCGTACTGACACCTGGAGCAGCGCCACCTTGAATGTTCATCGCGGCTAGGCCATTAAAGCGTTGAAGCTGCGGCGAACCATACGTCCATTCACCACTTGCAAACGCC
>NZ_JAWPOP010000696.1:0-610 GCF_033344345.1 Vibrio sp. 1978 | reverse complement strand
CCAGCCAAATTCATTTACTGCGTAAGTACGGCTACAAAGTTTTTTATGGCGATGCCACGCAAATCGATTTGTTGCGCGCCGCTGGCGCAGACAAAGCGGAAGCGTTAGTGATTTGTACAGACTCGCCGGATGAAGTGATGGCGATTGTCGATATCTGCCGTACGCATTTTCCGAATCTCAAATTGCTCGCTCGTGCTCGAAGCCGAGTGGAAGCCTATCAGTTGATGAGCCATGGTGTGCAAAACTATTCGCGTGAGACTTTTTTAGGCGCACTGGATCTTGGTCGTCAAACTCTGGTTGAGTTAGGCATGCACCCATATCAAGCAAAGCGGGCAGAAGCACATTTTCGTAAGCTCGATAATGCTATGCTTAAAGACTTGCTGCCTCAGCATAATGAAGATAAGAAGCTCGCCCAAAGAGCCAAAGAAGCTCGTAAAGAGCTAGAAGAAATTTTTGGTCGTGAGATGGAAAGCGATCACCAGTCGCCTAATCATTGGAAGTAGTACCCGCAGACCTAAGCGGGAAAAGGAACAAAAGTGAAAGCCAAGAAACGTTTTATCGCGGGTGCAACGTGCCCACAGTGCAGCCAGCAAGATACCCTACGCTGGTG
>NZ_JAWPOP010000695.1:0-611 GCF_033344345.1 Vibrio sp. 1978 | reverse complement strand
GTGATGTGATTGGTTACCCTAGCCTTGCAAGCGCAGCCTACGACCAAGGACGCTTTGTCGCACAAGCGATCACTAAAGGTCAGGCTGAAAACTATCTGATTGAAGACATCCCAACAGGCATCTACACCATTCCAGAAATCAGCTCTGTTGGTAAAACAGAACAAGAACTGACGGCAGCGAAAGTGCCTTATGAAGTTGGCCGCTCTTCATTCAAACATCTGGCCCGTGCGCAAATTGCAGGCAAAGATGTCGGCAGTTTGAAAATTTTGTTCCATCGTGAAACCAAGGAAATTCTCGGCATTCACTGCTTTGGTGAACGTGCAGCAGAAATCATCCACATTGGTCAAGCCATCATGGAACAAAAAGGCCAAGCCAATACGATTGAATATTTCGTTAATACTACCTTCAACTACCCGACCATGGCCGAAGCCTATCGTGTAGCGGCATTGAATGGGCTGAACCGATTGTTCTAGTAGCCATACAATGCTGAGATAATGAGGTTAAATGAGTATTTGGGTTGCCATGATCCAAATGCAAAAACAGCAGGTTTTCGACCTGCTGTTTTTATTTACGCGAGGAACGTTCCTTTACGCCATTGATAGAAGAATATT
>NZ_JAWPOP010000694.1:0-611 GCF_033344345.1 Vibrio sp. 1978 | reverse complement strand
TGTCTTTAAATAGGCCAATGAATGTGTTTACGATGGAAGGAATGGTGATCTTGAGTGCCTGTGGCAAAATGATCAGGCCTGTTTTCTTCCAGTAACTCAAACCTAACGCATCGGCAGCTTCATATTGTCCTTTTGGAATGGCTTGCAAACCACCACGTACCACTTCTGCCATGTAAGCCGCGCTGAACATGACCACACCAATTAAGGCACGAATAAGTTTATCCGTTTCGGAACCTTCAGCTAAGAACAGCGGTAACATAACGGACGCCATGAATAGTACGGTAATCAGTGGAACGCCACGCCATACTTCAATGTAAATCGTACAGATGCTGCGTATGATGGGCATATCAGAGCGTCTGCCTAGAGCCAGTGCGACACCGATCGGTAATGAAACCACAATACCAACAAGTGCGATGATCAGTGTGACCAACAATCCGCCCCATTTATGCGTTTCAACCACCTCCAAGCCAAACACGCCACCGTAGAGAAGCGCAGCAACGATAAACGGATAGATGTTGACAAAGAACAGCCAAATCCATAAACGTTTTGGTGTTTTTTCATAGGCAAGAAGCACAGTGAAAATCGCGAGCGTGATGTAAAACAGGCGAGGG
>NZ_JAWPOP010000693.1:0-611 GCF_033344345.1 Vibrio sp. 1978 | reverse complement strand
CTTGAGCAGATGTTAAAAGCGGTCAGCCGCTGTATGGATCGCCGTTTGAACGAGCGCATGCAGTACGCCATGAAGCGTGATTATCAGCGTCACAATACTTCCGAGATCATTGGTGGTTCAGAAAAAACGCGTCAGCTCAAACAACTTATCACACAGTTTGCTCCATCACGTGCCTCAGTATTGGTTGAAGGCGAATCTGGCACGGGCAAAGAGTTGGTCGCGCGAGGCATTCACCAAGCAAGTGGGCGAACGGGCCCATTTGTGCCTATCAACTGTGGGGCGATTGCGCCAGAGCTACTCGAAAGTGAGTTATTTGGTCACACATCAGGTGCGTTTACTGGAGCGAAAAAGTCACGCGAAGGTTTGTTCCGCGTAGCGAATGGCGGCACTTTATTCCTTGATGAAATTGGAGAAATGCCGCTTTCCATGCAGGCATCATTATTGCGTGTGTTAGAGCAGCGTACAATTCGTCCTGTCGGTTCAGAAAGAGAGATCAGCATTGATGTCCGTATCGTGGCGGCAACCAACCGTAATCTGCAAGAAGAGGTCAACCAAGGCAATTTCCGCAGTGACCTATATTACCGTTTAAACGTTCTGAAAATTGAAGTGTG
>NZ_JAWPOP010000692.1:0-611 GCF_033344345.1 Vibrio sp. 1978 | reverse complement strand
GGCGCAATCTCGTATCCAAAGTGAAAAGCAATTGCTTACATGGGTACAAGACAAAGCTGATGACATTACCGCATTGAGAAAAAGCGGGGGTGTCAGTTTTTCCAATCAGCCACTTAACCAACTTGTCTCTTCATCAGCGCGCCGTTTTAAGGTGGAGCTGATTCGTGTGCAACCACGCAACGACAGTGTGCAAGTGTGGATTAAACCGCTCGCATTCAACCAATTGGTGGATTGGTTACGCTACTTGAAAGAGCAGCAAGGCATTGAAGTTGAATTTTTAGACATCGATCGTACAGACCAAGCGGGCATGATTGATGTGAACCGTCTGCAATTTAAGCGAGGTTAAGGTGAAGCGAGCAGTACTTTACGTTGTAATCTTTATCGTTTGTTTTTCTGTTAGCTTGATCATGGGGTTACCTGTTTCTTGGGTTCTCCAGCAAGCCCCCACTGTGAAAGGGCTAGACATACAAGGTGCTCACGGTTCCGTTTGGCAAGGTCAGGCTTCTAGCGTGCGTTGGCAGCGTCAAAACCTAGGGCAAGTGAATTGGGATTTCCAATGGTCTAGCTTGTTTACCGGCAAAGCCGAATTTTCGGTACGTTTTGGGCGCGGC
>NZ_JAWPOP010000691.1:0-611 GCF_033344345.1 Vibrio sp. 1978 | reverse complement strand
AGGGAACGGTTTAGCTGCGATAGTGCAACGACAGGCACGTTCAACTCTTTCGCCAGTGCTTTAAGCGAGCGAGAAATCTCGGCAATCTCAAGAGTACGGTTATCGGTTAGCGAAGGTACGCGCATCAACTGAAGGTAGTCGACCATGATCATTGACAGACCTCCGTGCTCACGAGCAACACGACGGGCACGTGAACGCACTTCGGTTGGCGTTAAGCCTGAACTGTCATCGATGTACATATTTTTCTTCTGCATCAGGATACCCATGGTAGAAGAAATACGTGCCCAGTCTTCATCATCCAACTGCCCCGTACGGATCTTAGTTTGGTCTACGCGAGACAAGGATGCCAACATACGCATCATCAACTGTTCAGCTGGCATCTCTAACGAGAAAATCAAGACTGGCTTGTCTTGCTGCATTGCCGCGTTTTCACACAAGTTCATCGCAAAGGTCGTTTTACCCATCGATGGACGCGCGGCCACGATAACTAAGTCAGAACCTTGGAGACCCGCGGTCTTTTTGTTGAGGTCAGTAAAACCAGTATCGACACCTGTTACACCATCTTGCGGCGTTTTGTACAGCAGTTCGATACGTTCTAGCGTCTTTTCTAG
>NZ_JAWPOP010000690.1:0-611 GCF_033344345.1 Vibrio sp. 1978 | reverse complement strand
TAGTGCTAAAAATGAGTGATGACGGAATTGAAGAGGCACAAAAATACCTGAAAGAAATATGGGCTGTTGAAGATGATTGCGATTTCTTCGAATGTACGCCAGATGAAGGTAAAAAAGCTTACTTACATCGTTTTGCGGCGGCTGGGGCTGCGATTCGCTACGAAACGATTCATCGCAACGAGGTTGAAGACATTGTTGCGCTCGATATCGCATTGCGCAGAAATGATGAAGAGTGGTTGGAAACTTTGCCTGAAGAGGTGAGCAAAAATCTGGTTCAGTCGCTCTATTACGGGCACTTCATGTGTTACGTCTTCCATCAGGATTACATCTTCAAAAAAGGTACAGATACCAAATTGATGAAGAAGCTGATGTTAGAGCACCTCAATAGTCGCGGTGCAAAATACCCAGCTGAACACAATGTGGGTCATTTGTACGAAGCAGAAAACTCATTACAGAAGTTCTACCACGAGCTTGATCCAACCAATACTTTTAACCCGGGTATCGGTAAAATGGACAAATATAAGCGCAACTGTAACTGCTGTGCTTAAGACCTTGTTTTGAAAATTAGAGTATTAGGCTTATATATCTGAGATTCATCAAACATAAACACC
>NZ_JAWPOP010000689.1:0-612 GCF_033344345.1 Vibrio sp. 1978 | reverse complement strand
CCAGGTTGGAAGAAGACGATACCCTATGTGTATTGGCTCAAGAGAAAGACTTAGCTGCACTGAGCTTGTTGTTCAGTGAAGCGCCGGAGAAAGCCTCTCTGACTCGTTTCTTTGGTGATTTCTTCTTAGATATTGAAGTGAAGCTGGCCGACGTGGCGATGATGTACGGTTTGAATTTGGGCGATGAACTGCAAGATAAAACCTTGAGCAATATTGTTGAAGAACAGCTGGGTAGCACGCCTGTTTTGGGCGACCAGTTTGAATGGCAAGGATTGCAATGGGTAATCGCGGACGTGGTGGATCACCAAGTGACTAAGGTTGGTTTACGTTTACCCAATGAAGAAGAGGAAGGGGAAGAGGAGGACTAAGTCCTAATCATTCATTTCCGTTAACATGATGACGGCTTGCGTGCGGTTCTTCACGCCGAGCTTGCGGAAAATCGCCGTCATGTGTGCTTTGATGGTGGCTTCTGATACATTCAACTCGTAAGCGATTTGTTTGTTCAGCAAGCCATCAGACAACATCCCCAACACTTTGTATTGCTGTGGCGTTAGCGCGGCAATCTTCTCTGCTAAATCATTACACGCTGCGTTATTGGTGATCAGCCCTTCA
>NZ_JAWPOP010000688.1:0-612 GCF_033344345.1 Vibrio sp. 1978 | reverse complement strand
CGACTCACTCTACGTGACGGAGACATTGTTTGGACAAACACCAAAACTGGTGAGGAATATGATTCGGAACCCGAAGCAGGCGTTTTTCGCCGATTAGGCGCTTGGTTCTCCGGCATTTTGCCAATAGAAGATCAACTTTAACTCGGTCACATTCTCTACATTCCGTTAGCGCCGCAAAAAATAGAGTTGTGTAGGCTAGCTTCAAAGACAGCAAAAACGCTATTCAGATTTGAATGGCGTTTTTTATAACGAAAAGGAAATTCAATGTCAGTTTCATGGGATCCGTACTATCAAAAAGTCGCTCAACAACCACACAGGATCAATGTAGAGAAAGCCCTACAATTTCACACATTAGCAGAGAAAATTGCCGTTGACGCTGGCTGCGGTACAGGGAGAGACTCCAATTTTCTTCTCGCACAAGGCTTTCGTGTTCACGCATTCGACAACAACTCTGATGCAATAAAAACCTGTGAGACGCGTTTTTCTGAACAGTCGAATTTCTCCATCTCGCAAGCGTGTTTCAGCGATTTTGATTACCCTAAGTGCACCCTATTTATTGCTAGCGCCAGCCTGTTCTTTTGTCCAAAAGCGCACTTTGAAAACGTGTGGAAT
>NZ_JAWPOP010000068.1:0-2395 GCF_033344345.1 Vibrio sp. 1978 | reverse complement strand
AGGTCAGAATAATTACGGAGCTGGACAAGTTGCGCAGCCTGGCGAGCCTTCGCTTCCGATTTCTCAATGTCAGTGAGATTAGCCTGGTGATCTTTCCACAAGGTTTGCTGAGCTTGCGCGTGTTGCGCCATTAGCGCTAATTGCAGCTCATTGTTACCTGCGGCCGCCTCATAAGCAGAAAGAAACTGCTGCGACATCTCTTCCGTTCTGTCAGCAAAAGCAAATCTTTCTTGTTCCCTTGCTGCATTCTCGCCGGCAGCGGAGATGGCCAAACGGCGTTGCCATTCGGTTTGTAGCTGATCAGTGGCATTTTTAAATGCCGCGACGGCTGGATCTTCTTTGTCACTGTCACCGTCGGCACTTGGTAATGGCGTAGCATCTGGGGTGTTGTAGTTGATGCTGCCCGCATAGTCTTTGGCCAGCTGTTCAAACCTTGCCTTGGTGTTTTGGTACCAGGTTTCTATGCCTTCTGACGGTAACGGCTTACTAGCCAGATCGCGTAATTCCCAAAGGGACTGGTTTAGGTCCAGTTTGGCCTGATTGACCGTCGCCGCATCAAACAACTGTGGTGGCGGCATGTTAGAGAACTGACGCAATGAGGTGGCCATGCTGGCGGCTTCATCACTGAAGTTCCCCGCTAAATCCAATACGCCTTGGAGTGGTGAAATGATAACTTTAAACAGAAACTGGCCGAGTTCATGTAAGCCGGTGGTGATAGCTTGTGAGGCCACCATAAAACCAAGCTTGAACCCATCCCACGCAACCGTCATGCTGTCAATGATCAGCTGTACTCCACGAAATGCATCAGCCAGAAATCCAATACCGTTGACCGTGCTGTGGATGCCTTCAGCCACCATGTTATTCATGCCACCAAACTGCTGAGAATAGGCAATAAACTCTTCTGCCATAGCGGCCACTATTGGCGCAAGTTGGGTGGTAATTTCCTGCTTGAGTGCGGTCGTAGTCACACCGACTTTATACATGGCGTCGTTGGCCATCTCGACTTTTGCGGCATCGATGCGTGACAGCGTAATGCCAAGCCTATCAGCTTCATCAGCCATGCTTCTTAAACCATCGGATCCGTTGGCTAGCATGTTGACCATGCCAACGCCTTCAGAGTCGAACAGCTTAAACGCCAGGCGTACCCGTTCGGACTGGCTTTCTACCTGGGTAAACGCATCAGACAGCGCATACAATTGCTGATCTGGTGTCATTTGGCCAAGCGCTTGCGCATCCAGCCCCAGTTGTTTTAGTGCTGGAGCAGCTTCACCACTGCCTTGGGCCGCTTCTGAGATCCGGCGGGTCATGCGCTGTAATGACATGTCCAGATTTTTAGAGCCGACGCCGGTTAGTTCACTGGCGTGGCGAAACTGGGTTAATGCTTCAGTGGAAATACCAATGCGATCCGCAAACTTAGCCGTTTGGTCTATCAGTTCCGCTTGCTGGTTATAGATCAAAGCCAGAGAGCCTGCCGCCGCTACAGAAGCACCAGCGGTGGCTTTAGCAGCTATCGACATGGTTTTGCTGATCGAGTCAGACCAGTTTTTGGCTTTTTTCTGCGATTTTTGCAGTTCACTGGTGAACTGAGCGCTGTTGGCATACAGCGCAACGGTAAGTTTGGCAATATCTGACATTACAAGAGCAGCCTTTCGCAGACGTTCACCTGTTGGTCAACGTTTTGATAATCAAGAATTCGGCTTTGTTGGGTGCCGTTGTTATGGCTAGAACCTGACTGGCTAACTCCGGCCGCTTCACGTTTTAATGCGAAATGGGCCATCCATAGCGCCATTAATTCGCTGTCCACGCTGTGATAGAGGTTACGAGGGTCGACGACGCCCAGCACTTCGCCTAAATGGAAGAAAAAATGAAGTGCCGGATCGTCGGTTAGTCTTTTTTTGCGGTGTCCTCGGCGTCATCAGATAAGAAGTTTATCTGGATCAGCTTTGCAACAGCAGCGTTAATCGCCAGAGGGGTGTGAACTTCCATCAAGTCAGTGGGTTTCACACTTTCAGCCATAGGCTGATTGTTTTCATCCAGTACGGAATCCAGTACTAATTGGGCCGCCTGTATGTTTAGCTGCTCACCGTTATTGTCCTCCTGATACTTTCGTACCAGCTTGTCGTGCTCACTCAAACGAGCAGCAGTTAAACGACGCGCCGGAAACTCACCACCCAAGATAGTGACCGTTACAGGGGCCAGTTCGGCGGGCTTCAATAATTGGCTTTTTAAATTCATGGATTAATAGTCCTTATACTGGGGCGGTATAGCCGCGATCAATTGAGTTTTGTTTGCCGTTCACTACCAGGTACATAGGTTGGCCTTTATCCAGCTCTTGATGGCTCCAACCGCCAAGAACGACAATCATGTCAGCCCACCGGCCGTTGGGAAATTCAAG
>NZ_JAWPOP010000687.1:0-612 GCF_033344345.1 Vibrio sp. 1978 | reverse complement strand
GGCTTCATCGATTCATCTGTTCGATGTACAACCATCCAGCCGTTTTCGTCAGCATGAGCCATTTTTGCCGTTACCGTGCCCGCGGACATATCTTGATCTGCGCCTTCAATACTTGGAGAGGAAAAACTAAACGCAGAAAAACTGAACAGACATGCAGCTAAACCAAACTTTAGGAATGAGTTGTTGATGGATTTGTTCATATGTATTCCTTACTTATGTGTGAGATTGCGTAATTGCATCCCATCTTCGTTACGTAGTTTCTCGTAAGAAAGTTCAGATGATATGAAAATAATGCCGATAAATTGAACGGGATCGGGAAAATCGCTCTGTATTATTGAGCTCTGGTGATAGTTAAAAGCTAGAACAAGACCCGCTGGTAAGGCAGGACGGTGGCCAGTTTCAGATTATCTTCTTGTCGTCACAGCTTCTTACCAATATTCAAATAAACTAATGATATGACAACCGCTTTTTAACGGGGTGATGCATGGATATCAACGAGTTTGCGACTGGCGAGCATCTTATCTGGAATCTGCTTATTGCCTTGCTATTGGGTGCGATTATCGGGACACAGCGCGGCTGGGTGATGCGAAATAGTGTTGAAGGTAGTCGTGT
>NZ_JAWPOP010000686.1:0-612 GCF_033344345.1 Vibrio sp. 1978 | reverse complement strand
AACCACCTAGCTGGTGCGCCATAGCGTGCACGTAGCCTAGAGATGCGTTGTTAAACGCCATGCCAGCCATGAACTGTGCATATGCCATTTGCTCACGAGCTTCTAGGTTTTCGCCGTTTTTCACTGCGGTGCGTAGGTGCGCTTGAATTAACTCGATCGCTTTGATTGCAACAGCGTCAGTAATTGGTGTTGCCGCGATAGATACGTAAGCTTCAATCGCGTGAGTTAGCGCGTCCATACCTGTTGCTGCCGTCAAAGACGCTGGCTTAGCAAGCATTAGCTCTGGGTCGTTTACAGAGATAAGAGGCGTTGTGTGTTTATCAACGATTGCCATCTTAATGTGACGCTCTTCATCAGTGATGATGCAGAAACGGGTCATTTCAGATGCAGTACCTGCTGTGGTGTTGATTGCGATTAGTGGCAGCATTGGTTTTGCTGATTGATCCACGCCTTCGTAATCGCCGATTTTTCCGCCGTTAGATGCAACCAGTGCGATGCCTTTTGCACAATCGTGTGGTGAGCCACCACCAAGTGAAATTACGAAGTCACATTCGTTCTCTTTTAGAAGAGCTAAGCCATCATTAACGTTGGTGATTGTAGGGTTTGGTTGAG
>NZ_JAWPOP010000685.1:0-613 GCF_033344345.1 Vibrio sp. 1978 | reverse complement strand
AAGTGTTGCGTTGCGCTAAATCCCACAATGTGGCGATTGAGGTGAACAATACGTCTCTCACAGGCAAGAGCCGAAAGGGCAGTGATGCGCGCTGTGATCAAATTGTTGCCTTAGGAAAAGAGATTGGCGTGTATTTCAGTACCGGCTCTGATGCGCACTTTTGCGAAGAGATTTCAAAACTGGATCTCGCCATCGAATTGCTGGAAAAACATGGCGTGGAGAAGGACAAAATCCTAACGACTTCAACCCGTCGTTTCTTGAAGTTCTTACTACTCAGAGGTAAACCACGCATTCCTGAGTTCGACGCGTTTTACTGATGTATGTGCATGAATAATCAAAAGTAGACCCCGCCAATCGGCGGGGTTTGTATTAGTTATGTACAAACTTGCTTACTTACAAAGGTGACTCAACGACTACATATTTACGATCTGCCCTAAGTGGCGCAAACCATGTGTCTTGGTATTTGAAATAGCTTTGCCCGTCTATCACTACCGTCTGCTTGGTGTGGGGAAGTGAGTCAACAATTTCGCCAAGCTTATAAGGGCTTGGGGTTTTCCTAGTGATGGTTTTGCTTGCCTCTGTTGTCGTAGTGCTCACTTGGTTAGGAGAGGCA
>NZ_JAWPOP010000684.1:0-613 GCF_033344345.1 Vibrio sp. 1978 | reverse complement strand
CCAATCGCTTTAACAAACGCGGTTTCAGAGAGGTTGTTTTCCGCTGCAATGTTTTGCATTAGCTCTGGTTCTAACCACTCTTGCAAGGGTACGACTGCTGCTGAGTTGCCTTTAAATTGCGTGTCTGTAAATGCGTCAACGACGTAGATATCCAGTTCCATTTTGTCTTCCTTGTTCTCTGAGCGGTTGGTTAGCATAAACCAGATGCAACTCAGAGAATAAGAAATTTATGCTTGAATCTTAAAGTGTCAAAATAGACGATTATTTTATATTTTGTGATACTTATTGATGTGTCTTGGCTTGGGTTGATGAATAGACTTGATTTGAACTCATTGAAAGGAAGAAACACATGAAAGCGATTCACAAGTCTGTTTTGGCCCTTAGCGTTTTGGTTATCGGCTCTGCCCATGCTTTTGAACTAAAGAGTAAAGATATTCAAGAAGGTCATCCAATGGCGAAGACATTTGAATATTCAGGTTGGGGATGTGATGGTGCGAACCAGTCTCCACAACTGATGTGGAAAGACGTTCCAAAGGGTACAAAAAGTTTTGCGATTACCGCGTACGATCCTGATGCACCAACAGGTAGTGGTTTTTGGCATTGGATAGTGTTT
>NZ_JAWPOP010000683.1:0-613 GCF_033344345.1 Vibrio sp. 1978 | reverse complement strand
AGTGTCACCTTCTTTGACGCTTGGTAACTCGATTGCCGGAATAAAGTGCCCCCACAGCCAGCTTTTATCGACCATCGAAATGCATTTCACCACCAATATTGTGTATACGCAAAACGCCCAAAACGAGCTGCCCATTCCGATGTCGGCCAGAGACGCAATTTTAATTAAGCTCACCAATACGCCAATTAAAAACACATCGACCATTAACCACGGTTCAACTCGAAACAGAATTCGGCAAAGTACTTTGGCCATACGCTGCTGCTTTTTAGACGGCGGATGGTTGCGAACTTTTAACGCCTCAAGGTGCAGAAAAAGGATCAAACCCACATAGATAGCTGGCAAAACGACGACCGTCGCGAGCAGAAGCGCACCAAGAAGAGCGTTTTGAAATTCAGCCAGCATTTTGGCTGCGTGAAGTAGAGTGATCTCTTGCGACAACCCTTGCACGCTGAATGACATGAATGGGAAAGAGATACTGAGCACCAGCATGATCAAACACGCAGACGATACCGCAATCACGCTTTGATAAGGCTTGGCGTTAATTTTTGTAAGTGAATGCGAACATCAAGGGCATTGAGCTTTTTGCCCTTGCTCGATCTCCGGAATGCGGACG
>NZ_JAWPOP010000682.1:0-613 GCF_033344345.1 Vibrio sp. 1978 | reverse complement strand
GGTTAGCGTAACGGCGTACTACACTGGTGCAAGTGCCGAAGTGGTTGAACAGGCCATCGCCGATCCGATAGAGACATCGGTGAACGGCGTAGAAAACATGATTTACATGTCTTCGAAAAGTGCTAACGATGGTTCGTACAGCTTAAACGTTACGTTTGATGTTGGTACCGACCCAGATATGGCGCAGGTGAACGTGCAAAACCGAGTGTCACAGATTGAGTCAAAACTGCCTCAGGAAGTGCGCATGGTAGGCGTGACGGTGAAAAAGCGTTCTCCTGACCTATTGATGGTTCTGAACTTCTATTCACCAGACGGCAAGTACGATGACCAATTCTTAATTAACTACATCAACTTGAACGTAAAAGATCAGTTGGCGCGCGCGAAAGGCATTAGTGAAGTAAATGTAATTGGTGGTGGTGAATATGCGATGCGCGTGTGGTTGGACCCAGAAAAAATGGCCAACCTCAAGCTAACGACATCGGATGTATATGCTGCTTTAGCGGAGCAAAACGTTCAGGTTGCTGCTGGCCGCGTTGGAGCCGCGCCGTACAATAACCCGCACGAAGTGCAGTTCAACCGAGTGACGAAAGGCCGCTTAGAAAGTGTGAGCGAG
>NZ_JAWPOP010000681.1:0-613 GCF_033344345.1 Vibrio sp. 1978 | reverse complement strand
AGCCTAAGATGACAACTGTAGGTTCTCAAGATACAACGGGCCCTATGACGCGTGATGAGCTTAAAGACCTTGCGTGTCTTGGCTTCTCAGCAGACCTAGTTATGCAGTCGTTCTGTCACACATCTGCGTACCCTAAACCAGTTGACGTGAATACTCACCATACACTTCCTGATTTCATCATGAACCGTGGCGGTGTTTCTCTACGTCCAGGCGATGGCATTATCCACTCGTGGCTAAACCGTATGCTACTGCCAGATACTGTCGGTACTGGTGGCGACTCGCATACTCGTTTCCCGCTAGGGATTTCATTCCCAGCTGGTTCTGGTCTGGTTGCATTCGCAGCGGCAACAGGCGTTATGCCATTGGATATGCCTGAATCAATTTTGGTTCGCTTTAAAGGCAAGATGCAACCGGGTATCACACTTCGTGACCTAGTTCATGCCATCCCTTACTACGCGATTCAACAAGGTCTACTGACTGTTGAAAAAGCCGGTAAAGTGAATGAATTCTCTGGTCGTATCCTTGAGATTGAAGGTCTAGAAACACTAACGGTTGAGCAAGCATTCGATCTGTCTGCTGCGTCAGCTGAGCGTTCTGCTGCGGGTTTTACAGT
>NZ_JAWPOP010000680.1:0-614 GCF_033344345.1 Vibrio sp. 1978 | reverse complement strand
TATCGATGGTTCAGCGAGACGGAGGGAGCACACCTTTGTTTAAAACAAAAATGCCCATCACAAACGTGACAGGCATTTTGTATTTACTTTGCAGTGACTTGCGTCGTTATTTAGCAACCATGACCATTGCAGGACGAATCACACGGCCGTTTAACTCATAACCCTTCTGCATAACAAACATCACGGTGTTTGATTCATGATCTGGGCTTTCTTGAATAGACATTGCTTGGTGGAATTCAGGGTTGAACGTTTCACCTTCAGGGTTGATTTCTTTCAAACCAAACTTAGCAACCACATCAACAAACGTCTTGTGAGTTAGCTCAACACCTTCAAGGATCGGCTTAATCACTTCGTTTTCTGTATCTGCTGCTTGAATCGCACGCTCTAGGTTATCGATAACAGGAAGCAGTTCTTCAGCGAACTTGTTAAGAGCGTATTTACGCGCTTTGTCGATTTCCTGTTCAGTACGACGACGCATATTTTCAACTTCAGCTTTTGCACGAAGCACTGCATCTTGCTGATCTTTTACTTTGGTTTCGCTAGACAATAATGCCGCTTCTAGTTGAGCAATCTTAGCGTCTTTCTCGTCACCAATTTCTTCAAGTTCTGCTTCA
>NZ_JAWPOP010000679.1:0-614 GCF_033344345.1 Vibrio sp. 1978 | reverse complement strand
TTCCAGGTTTGTTGTCACCGGAATACACAGTTCGCGCTTGAGTTTTCCACTGCCGAGCAAGCTGGCAAGCATACCGCGAGAGCCACTGCGAGTGCGGTCAATCTCAAACCAAAGCTTGAGGTTTTGCTCATCGCGATGCGCGACAAACTCTAACTCGCGCCATACGCCATGATACGGGCCATCAGTGGGCACCATTTCAAACTCTTGTACAAATGGCAGTTCGAAACCTTTTACCTCTTCACATTCGACTTGGCGAATACGCAAGCCTTGGGCTTCAAACGCTGACAATATGGCATCCATAAGTGGGTCGGGTCTAACGGTGAGAATGTCTTTGTCGGTAGGGTCAAGCGCCATCGCCACATCTAAGCCGGTTTCTAGCCAGACTTTTGCATCGCCGATGGTCACTGGTGTGTTCCAAGGCACGTCGAGTTTGACGTCGAAGGTGCGCTCTTCACCAGGATGAATCGTAAAGGCGTACGGGAGATTCCATTTCGCCAAGACATGCGTTTGCGGTACTCGACGCATGCTGTGCCCTTCTCGCGCACCACGGTCGTCCGGAGCCTCTGCGATGTAGCGGCAACAAAGCTTCATATCGATATTATCGATCGCTTGTT
>NZ_JAWPOP010000678.1:0-614 GCF_033344345.1 Vibrio sp. 1978 | reverse complement strand
GTAACCATTGCGCATTACGCGGTTTAGACCGGGTTGTTCGATGCGTAGGTCCGCTAGAATGTCTTCGGGTTCGTCGTCTTCTAGTTCAGCCATTTCTGATTCGATCGCTGCACATACAGGAACAACCACGTTGTTTTCTCTTGCTGCGAACTCACGTACTGCGTCTAGGTACGGGTTGTCTTCAAAACCATCTTCATTTACGTTTGCAATGTACATGGTTGGTTTTAGCGTTAGGAAGTTTAGGTAACCTACTGCTGCTAGTTCTTCTTTAGAAAGTTCAACGGTACGCGCTGAACCACCTTCTGTTAGTACAGGAAGCAGCTTTTCTAGAACTGTCAGCTCGAACTTCGCGTCTTTGTCGCCGCCTTTTGCTTTCTTCGCGTTACGCTGAATCGCGCGCTCACAAGAATCAAGGTCAGCCATAGCTAGTTCAAGGTTGATTACTTCAATATCTTCGATTGGAGATACTTTACCTGCAACGTGAACGATATTTTCGTTTTCGAAACAGCGTACAACGTGACCGATAGCGTCTGTTTCACGGATGTTCGCTAGGAATTTGTTACCTAGGCCTTCACCACGAGATGCGCCCGCAACCAAACCAGCGATGTCTACGA
>NZ_JAWPOP010000067.1:0-2398 GCF_033344345.1 Vibrio sp. 1978 | reverse complement strand
AGGTCAGAATAATTACGGAGCTGGACAAGTTGCGCAGCCTGGCGAGCCTTCGCTTCCGATTTCTCAATGTCAGTGAGGTTTTTTTGGTGGTCTTTCCACAAGGTTTGCTGAGCTTGCGCATGTTGCGCCATTAGCGCTAATTGCAGCTCATTGTTACCTGCGGCCGCCTCATAAGCAGCAAGGAACTGCTGCGACATCTCTTCCGTTCTGTCAGCAAAAGCAAATCGTTCTTGTTCCCTTGCGGCATTCTCACCGGCTGCGGAGATCGCCAAACGGCGTTGCCATTCGGTTTGTAGCTGGTCAGTGGCATTTTTAAAGGCCGTAACCGCTGGATCTTCTTTGTCGCCTTCACCATCTGCACTTGGTAGTGGTGTGGCATCTGGGGTGTTGTAGTTAATGCTGCCCGCGTAGTCCTTGGCCAGCTGTTCAAACTTTGCCTTAGTGTTCTGGTACCAGGTTTCTATACCTTCTGAAGGTAGCGGCTTGCTGGCTAGATCGCGTAATTCCCAAAGGGATTGATTCAGGTCCAGCTTGGCTTGGTTTACCATTGCCGCATCAAACAACTGTGGTGGTGGCATATTAGAGAACTGACGCAATGAGGCAGCCATGCTGGCAGCTTCATCACTGAAGTTCCCCGCTAAATCCAGTACGCCTTGGAGTGGTGAAATAATAACTTTAAACAGAAACTGGCCGAGCTCATGCAAACCAGTAGTGATAGCCTGTGAAGCCAACATAAAACCAAGTTTGAACCCATCCCACGCAACGGTCAGGCCGTCTATGATCAGCTGTACACCACGCATAGAATCGGCCATAAAGCCAATACCGTTGACCACGCTGTGGATACCTTCAGCTACCATGCTATTCATGCCGCCAAACTGCTGAGAGTAATTCACGAACTCATCAGCTAATGCAGCCACAATCGGTGCTAATTGTGTCGTAATTTCCTGTTTTAATGCTGTTGTAGTAACACCAACTTTATACATGGCGTCGTTGGCCATTTCGACTTTAGCCGCATCGATACGTGACAACGTAATGCCAAGTCTATCGGCCTCATCAGCCATCGAGCGTAAACCCTCAGATCCACCAGCTAACATGTTCACCATGCCAACGCCTTCGGAGTCGAAAAGCTTAAACGCCAGGCGTACACGCTCTGATTGGCTTTCCACCTGTGTGAATGCATCAGATAAAGCATACAACTGCTGGTCTGGGGTCATCTTGCCAAGTGCTTGAGCATCCAGCCCCAATTGCTTCAGTGCAGGCGCCGCCTCACCACTGCCTTGAGCCGCTTCTGCAATCCGGCGAGTCATGCGCTGCAAAGACATATCAAGGTTTTTCGAGCCTACGCCGGTTAATTCACTGGCATGGCGAAACTGGGTTAACGCTTCTGTCGAGATACCGATACGATCCGCAAACTTAGCCGTTTGGTCTATCAGTTCCGCTTGCTGGTTATAGATCAAAGCCAGAGAGCCTGCCGCCGCTACAGAAGCACCAGCGGTGGCTTTAGCAGCTATCGACATGGTTTTGCTGATCGAGTCAGACCAGTTTTTGGCTTTTTTCTGCGATTTTTGCAGTTCACTGGTGAACTGAGCGCTGTTGGCATACAGCGCCACGGTAAGTTTGGCAATATCTGACATTACAAAAGCAGCCTTTCGCAGACGTTCACCTGTTGGTCAACGTTTTGATAATCAAGGATTCGGCTTTGTGGGGCACCATTGCCAGGGGTAAAACCTGACTGGCTTACTCCGGCCGCTTCACGTTTTAATGCGAAATGGGCCATCCATAGCGCCATTAGTTCGCTGTCCACGCTGTGGTAGAGGTTACGAGGGTCGACGATGCCCAGCACTTCACCCAAGTGAAAGAAAAAGTGAAGCGCTGGTTCGTCGGTTAACCTTTTTTTGCGGTGTCCTCTGCGTCTTCAGATAAGAAGTTAATCTGGATCAGCTTGGCAACAGCAGCGTTAATCGCCAGAGGGGTATGTACCTCCATCAAGTCAGCGGGTTTCACACTGACAGACATTGGTTGGTTGTTTTCATCCAGGATGGAATCCAGCACTAATTGGGCCGCCTGAATGTTTAGCTGCTCACCGTTATTGTCCTCCTGAAACTTTCGCACCAGTTTGTCGTGCTCACTCAAACGAGCGGCAGTTAAACGACGCGCTGGGAACTCACCACCCAAGATAGTGACCGTTACAGGGGCCAGCTCTGCGGGCTTCAATAGTTGGCTTTTTAAATTCATGGGTTAATTATCCTTATTAGACTGGGGCCGTGTAACCACGATCAATTGAGTTTTGTTTGCCGTTAACTACCAGGTACATTGGCTGACCTTTATCCAGCTCTTGATGGCTCCAACCGCCAAGAACGACAATCATGTCAGCCCACCGGCCGTTGGGAAATTCAAG
>NZ_JAWPOP010000677.1:0-614 GCF_033344345.1 Vibrio sp. 1978 | reverse complement strand
GAATGCTTATGGTTCACAGGGTGTCGCATTAGCTGCTCTTTATGTCGCCATCACCACCTTTATCTACAACGTTCAAGCGGTGATCTGCCTATCACCCAAAGGCGCTACGTCTGCCTCTCAAGCAGCAAAAATGATGGGAAGAACACTGACGAAGAACCCGCTTATCATCTCCATCGTTTTAGGTATGCTTTTCTACTTGTTGTCGATTCCGGTTCCAAACGTAGTCATTGATGCGGGTAACTATCTGTCGAAAATGACGTTGCCGCTCGCATTGTTATGTACAGGCGGGTCGTTGGATTTTAGTTTGATGAGAAAGGAAAAAGGCCCGTCTTGGTTTGCAAGCAGTTACAAGTTGATTGTCGCCCCAGTGTTGATCACGTTAGGCGCGTATTTTGTTGGTTTTCGAGGTATTGAATTGGGGATTTTATTCTTCATGAACGCCTCGCCCGTTGCGGCAGCGAGTTACGTCATGGCCCGCTCAATGGGAGGAAATGCGGTACTGGCAGCCAACATTATTGCTTTGACAACAGTGCTTTCAACCGTCACCTGCACATTCGGTATTGTGGTTCTGAAATCGTACGGTTTAATCAGAAAAATGAAATAAAAAAGCCTCA
>NZ_JAWPOP010000676.1:0-614 GCF_033344345.1 Vibrio sp. 1978 | reverse complement strand
AGTTGATGCGCATACGTTGGAAGAACTAAGACAACTAGATTTCGGTGGGTGGTTCAGCGAAGATTTTGCTGGCGAAACTATCATGACTCTTGAGGAGCTATTAAGCTTGGCTACTGAGCGAGGTCTAAATCTGAATATTGAAGTTAAAGTAGACCGCCATCCAGTGGACGAAGTCTCACAAACGCTCGCAAAAGTGCTTACCGAAAGTTCAATGCCTAGAGAGAACCTTTTACTCTCAAGCTTTAGTCATGATGTCATCAGAGCACTTTACCAGCATTGCGAAGGTTATCGTTTGGGTGTTTTAAGTGAGTTTTTTACAAAAAAAGACGGGCTATTGTTAGATGAAGTGAAAGCGTACAGCTGTAACCTAAATATTAACTGGGTTCGTTCGCGTCAGATCATTAAGCTGCAAGAAGCGGGCTATAAGGTCATGTGTTACACGGTCAACAACCCGAATAAGCTCAAGCACCTTCCGCAATTAGATGGCATTTTTAGTGACCATCCAAAACGTTTTATGCAATAACCTTTCAAAGCTCCCGTGGGATAACGAGTCCTACCACTCGATCGTGATCGGTGTTCCCATGGTGACAAGCTGGGGGAATTCATCCATTTCT
>NZ_JAWPOP010000675.1:0-614 GCF_033344345.1 Vibrio sp. 1978 | reverse complement strand
TCGAGCGTTCGGGTTTGCAGTGTGCTTCGGTCGAGGTAGACGCGCCACAGTCCACTTTGTTCGGCAAACGCAAATTTACTTTCACCCGTAACAGACTCCCAATAGTCCAATGCATGCGTCATGGCATCGACCAACACTTCACGCATCAAATCTTGCTTATCTTTTTTGTTGCCCAAAGCCTTATCAGCCAAACGAGTAAACTCGCCACCAAGCTCTTTGAGTTTCTGCAACTGGTCTCTATCACCATCGAATGCATAACTTGAGAGTACTTCTACCGCAGTTTCTAGGTTATGAATACGCGCGGCGTTAGCTCCACCACCGACATTAAAGATGTACATCACATCTAAGCCAGAGCCTTCTGGCAGTTTTAGAATGTCGGCTTCAATGTTTTGACGAATATCCTCAATGTAGATATCAATCTTGCCGCAATAATGAGGCTGCTTCACCGTCAAATATTTTGGTGCGATCAGTTCGTCAGCTGACGAGCGTTTAAGTTGCTCTAAACTGCGTTTGAATAGCTTACAAGCCGCTTCGTTGGCAAAACGAATACGCTGATCTTCTCGCAGACAAATAATAGCTTCCGGTGCAGATTCTAGCTGTTCTAACAAACGACC
>NZ_JAWPOP010000674.1:0-615 GCF_033344345.1 Vibrio sp. 1978 | reverse complement strand
CAGTGCAGAAGCGATAGCCCATCAAATTGGTTTGGATTACAAAGCGAGCTTGTTGCCTGCCGATAAAGTACGTTATGTGGAACAACTTTCTACTGAGCACACGGTTGCGATGGTTGGTGATGGTATTAACGACGCACCTGCGATGAAAGCGTCTAGCATTGGTATCGCGATGGGCGGAGGTACTGACGTCGCATTAGAAACTGCTGATGCGGCACTAACGCACAACCGCTTGGTTGAATTGCCAGCAATGATTGAATTATCACGTGCGACGCTGAACAACATTCGTCAAAACGTGGCGTTGGCGCTTGGCTTAAAAGGCGTGTTCTTAGTCACCAGTTTATTGGGTATCACTGGGCTTTGGGTTGCGGTCTTGGCAGACAGTGGGGCGACTGCGTTAGTGACACTCAATGCGCTACGACTTCTGCGGTTTGAATCTAAACAAGTGCAATAACGCTATTCTCAAAGTTGCTCTATATTTAACCCGAGGCGTTTCTCGTCTCGGGTTTTTATGTTTCCGTGAGAGCTATAAGTTTTGTGAATGTAATCTGAGCCATCGGACTTGTTGTTATGCAACGAAATGATAAATTCGCCCGAATAATGTGATCTAAACCCTTT
>NZ_JAWPOP010000673.1:0-615 GCF_033344345.1 Vibrio sp. 1978 | reverse complement strand
CAACTTCGTAAGATGTAAACTTGCGGACGTTAATCACACCGGTATCAAAAATCAGATACTGACCTTTGATGCCTTGCAAAATACCAGTCACAACCGGGTTTTTGTCGAAGTTATGAGAGGTGATTTTCGTTGGGTGTTGCTGAACGGGGTAGCTAAGATCGGTAATGGTTTCGCTCAGTACCTCGATGGCATCTTCACCAAATTGCTGTTTGATTTCAGCAATCTTGTCTTGCACAAGAGGAAGCAGTTCAGCAAAACGGTCTTGTAACTCAATCGGTTCACCATCGCCTTTAAGCAAAGTGCGCCAGTTTGTTTTGTCTGCAATATGCTTTGCCAGTTCCACTTCAATCAAGCCTGAAATATGACGCGTTTTGACTTTGAAAATTGGCAGACCCTGAGTTGCACCTTGATCAATCCAACGTGTTGGAATTTGAGTGTGGCGAGTGATGCCCACTTTCAAACTTGATGTATTTGATAGATACACGAAGTGATCCACCATACAGTTTTCTTCTCCCCACTGCGGTTCGCGGCATGTGCCTTGATCGTAGTGGCAAGTCTCTGGCTTCATGATGCACATATCGCAGCTCGCAAGCTTCTTCATACACACGAAACAGT
>NZ_JAWPOP010000672.1:0-616 GCF_033344345.1 Vibrio sp. 1978 | reverse complement strand
AACGGTTTGCCTTTTTCTGTTCATTCACTTCCGTAAACTTTGTGCAATCCAAACATCCTTTCGCTCATCTAAAAAACCTCACTCCATTATTTCACTACTCCACCACTCCACTTATAAGGCGAACGACTTCACTCGTAACTAATCTGTTTTCAAAATAGGAAATCACCACTGTAAAAGTTCACCGCGTTTTGTCTTGCTGACTATGGTTACAATATTTGTGAAATCAATGCATTGAAACCAAATTAAAAGTAAGTGGCACCGATATGAACAGCGAAGCGAAACAACTTTTTTATCATTTATGTCAGCAATACGACGCGCTCTCTCAAGATCTAGAGTCTCGCGCGTTTCCTGAGTTTTCCGAGACCATCACTCATCCGCTTGGACACTGCTTTGTCCGTTGCCCTGTAGGCAGTCAGCGCTTTTCCATTGTTGCAGTCAACTTTTCGCCCTCCGTTCGCGGGCAAGGTGTGCTTACTGCATTTATCGACTACATTAAAAGCCATCCATATCATTACCAAGGCGTTGAAGTCGCTATCATTGAAAACAAAAGCTTAGCAAAACGACTGTTGTCTCTTGGATGGAAGTACAAATCTCTGTTTAGCAAGATCTTCTTTGC
>NZ_JAWPOP010000671.1:0-616 GCF_033344345.1 Vibrio sp. 1978 | reverse complement strand
ACACTACGTACATCACCACTTTGCTCAAATAACGCGATAAACACGCTGCTGTTTCACATTCGAACAATCTTTTCTGATTCACAAAAGTGTAACCTGAACGCAATATCATAAGCGCTGCTTTATACCGTATATGGAGTTTAAATATGTTACGTTTTACTGTGGCAACTTTACTAGCCATGGCTGTCTCCCTTCCTTCTGCTATGGCGAAAGAAGTCAACATTTCAGGTTCAACTTCCGTTGCTCGCGTGATGGACGTACTCGCCGAAGAATACAATAAGACACACCCAGATAATTACATCGCTGTACAGGGCATTGGTTCTAGTGCGGGGATCACCATGGTGAACAAAGGTGTCGTGAAACTTGGTATGAGCTCTCGCTATCTGACAGAAAGCGAAAAAGGCGAAGACTTGAATGTGTTTCCAATTGCTTACGATGGCCTTGCCGTTGTTGTGAACCGTACAAACTCTGTGACTAACCTTTCAGCACAACAACTGTTTGACATCTACAAAGGCGAAATCAAAAACTGGAAAGAAGTCGGCGGCGCGGATCAACCGATAGCAGTTGTCACGCGAGAAGCATCTTCTGGCTCGCGCTACAGCTTTGAAAGTTTGTTAGG
>NZ_JAWPOP010000670.1:0-616 GCF_033344345.1 Vibrio sp. 1978 | reverse complement strand
CGGGCGATTAAGCCATCATCGAACCCGACCATAGAAACCTTACTTGGTACGTCAATGCCATTTTGATCTAACGCTGCCAGTGCGCCAGCGGCCATGTAGTCGTTGTAGGCCACCACTCCAGTAATCTCCAAAGATTTGGTTAACAGGTTGGTCATCGCAACTTCGCCACCATCACTGTTGGGCTCACCGTATTCGATGTAGCTTTTGGAGAGTTCAATACCATGTTCTTTCAATGCGGCTTGGTAACCTTGCAATCGCTCATCGGTATCTTCGATATCGTGGGATGAGGCAATACAAGCGATTTTGCGATGCCCGTGACGAATTAAATATTCTGTCGCGAGGAATGCTCCTTTGCGGTTATCAAGGGAAATACAGCGCTCAGCAAGCTCTGGGATATGACGATTGATAAGCACCATACCTTTCACTTCTTGGGCATAGCCAATTAGCTCCTCATCAGATAAGCCTTTCGAGTGGATGACTATTGCATCGCAACGGCTGTTGATCAGCAATTCTAGGGCTTGACGCTCATCTTCTGGATTATGATAACCGTTGCCAATCAAGATATGTTTGCTATTTTCGCGCGCGACATTATCGACGGATTTGACCAGCGTGCCGA
>NZ_JAWPOP010000669.1:0-617 GCF_033344345.1 Vibrio sp. 1978 | reverse complement strand
ATTCTCTTTAAAACTTTCTCAAATTTGTTTTTGTTTAACATCGAGTTCTCCACACAAAGTTACTGGCCGAGCATCCCAGCCAAGGTGGTCTGCTGGCCTTCGCTACAAGGTGCAAATCCGGCAAAAGCACCGGCATTAACCTTGAGCTCATCAAAGCGTCCATCGGTGTCCCGGTAGTACACCTTACGTTTTCCAATTCCACCTTCGAGGTTTGCGGCCAACCAGGCGATCACTGCATCAGCATCGTTCGTAACTGATGCTCCCTGATCCAGATCGATAAGTACCAGGTGGGTGTCCGTCTGGAGTGCCACTTCAAAGGTCGCTCTTACATCAAAAATCACTGGTCGCGCTCCTTGTAAAAAGTGGGCATTCAGCACCACCTATCCTATTCCAAAAACTCTACTTTTTCAAAGATACATTTTAATAAGTAGAACAACAGCAAGAAGAACTTAAATTTATTTACCGTAATTATCATAATTACGGTAATACGGTAATACGGTAATTTTACAGATTTAGATGGAATGGTATAAGATGTCTCGCTGGAACATACTTGCTGAAAAAACGCTTAACAACGATAGTGAAAGCAACATGTACAGGTGCGAGAGATAATATGTATA
>NZ_JAWPOP010000668.1:0-617 GCF_033344345.1 Vibrio sp. 1978 | reverse complement strand
CTCGGCCTTCACACACTTCGAGAGATGCATTCACAAACACTTCAATGAACTCACCTTCGGGCAGTAAATCGCGAACGAGTTGACGCTCAGCACGGTGAGGAGAAATGAACGCGGACAACACAATCAAACCCGCATCTGCCATCAGTTTCGCCAACTCGCCAATACGACGAATATTTTCACGGCGATCTTGTTCAGAAAAGCCTAGATCACTACACAGGCCATGACGAACATTGTCACCGTCCAACAAATAAGTGTGGTAGCCCAACTCAGCTAAACGATTCTCCAGCGCGCCCGCGACGGTTGACTTACCTGCGCCAGATAAACCAGTAAACCAAAGCACTGCTGGTTTCTGTTTTTTCAGCTCAGCACGAAACTGTTTATCAACCGTGTGCTGATGCCAGACAATGTTTTCATCTTTTACCGGTGTTTCAGCGGTCATAACGAATCCTTGTATTTATCGGAATTAAAACGGAAAGAAGACCGGAATCAATGTCAGTACCAATACGGAATACACAATCGAAATCGGCACACCAATTCGCACATAGTCGGTCAATTTGTAATTACCTACGCTGTAAACCAACAAGTTAGTTTGATACCCGTAGTGAGAAATAAAGCTC
>NZ_JAWPOP010000066.1:0-2474 GCF_033344345.1 Vibrio sp. 1978 | reverse complement strand
TTACGTTAAATATCCGACTTAGCATCTCAAAACGCCAATCTGACGCTCTCAAAGCGCTCTAGGAGCGTTTTTAAGCACTTACCCTTACCTACTTAGCCAGAAATCGGGTTGTAAGTTTGTGACGGTTTTAGGGCGATTTACAGGGCAAAACTGGCGCTGTTCATTTGAAGCTCAAATCACACTCAAAGCCTCGTTTTAATGAGATTTACTCTTCTGAGATCTCTCGAATGGACGATCCAATCACACGAGCACTCTTTTCAATCAATCCCCTCTGATGACGAACAGAACGCTGTGGACACTTCATCGTTCTGAGTTCTAAAGAACCATTCCTTTCAACCAACAGACACAGCTCTACGTTTTGCTCTTGATGTTCTGACATAAGAATTCCTACCCCTGGGAAAACCTCAATGTACCGAAGTGGTAGATGCAATCAACACAAGGATTTTAAAAATGAGTGAGTAGGGTAATAGCACTAGGGTTAAGGGAGCGTAGCGTCCCTTACAAGGCACAGATGCCCGAAGTTCGAGGCACGAGAATGTAGGGCACTCTGTGTAGCCTTGCTTATGCAGTTAACAAAAAAGATAGGAAGACGGAAAAAGAAATGCAAATGAGGTTAAGAGGGGCGCATGGGCATCATTGCATACGTATTGCTCATTCATGGGGTGTTGGAATCAATACACATACACATCAATCTGATTACGCATTCCTGTTGTGACAACATAACGGCTGATGGTGGTCAATTTGTCTCATTAAGCGTGATGTGAGTAGCGTTTTTTAATTTTATTTTCGATAGAAAATAGCAAATAAACGCAGTTTATTTGTTTATCTTTCTTCTTTCTCTTTCTCTTTCATTGGTTTCAAAGCATTGATTTTAAACGGTTAATAGAATTAACTAACTAGAAAATAGAGGCTTTCTAACTAGAAAATAGAGGCTTTCTAACTAGAAAATAGAGGGTAACTAACTAGAAAAATGAGGTGGATAACTTTTAAAATTTGCCTGAAAATGACTAGAGATTTTATTTTCAAGGACTTTATGTGGATAACTTAACGGTGGTTCATTCCAACGAACTTATTGAAGCAAGTTATAATCTCTCGCTTGATGAAGTGAGATTGATCAGTTTTGTGGCAAGTAAAATCGATAGCCGCAAGCCCAATATTGGCGAAATTAAGATCTACCCTAATCAATTTGCTGAGGCTTTCGGGTTAGACTCGCACAATATGCACCGCCATTTAATCCATGCCATTAAATCCCTTGCCAATAAATCCGTGACCATGCGTTATGACGAGCATAACAACATGGTATTGCCGTGGTTGAGTGTCGGTATTTACGCGCGCCAACCTAATGAAAATAGCCATGTTATTGTCGAGTTTAGCCAACGCATTGAACCTTACCTTTTCGAGCTAAAAGAGCGCTTTACCGCCATCAATTTTGAATATGCCGTTCGTCTAAACACCCCCTTTTCTTTCCGCCTTTACCAGTGGCTTATCAAAGCAAAAAACCTGAATAAAAATAAGCAAGGTGAAGCGGTAGTAGTGGAGCTTGAAATAGATTGGATGAAAACCCAAGCAGGATTAAACGGTGATTATGAGCGTTGGGGTAACTTTAATGATTGGGTACTAAAGCCTGCTATCGAAAAGATCAACCGAAACACTGACATTTCTGTCACTTGGCAGCCTATCCGTACCGGCAAAAAGATCACCGCGGTGCGCTTTATCTATGCGTTAGAAAAAACAACTCAAAGCAAACCCGCTCGCCCACGCCTCCACCGCCGCCCCAAAGTCAAAGCTGGCAGCCATGAAGAAGGCGTGTGGATGCGCAAGAACTTGGCGTTATTGCTCGATTATGAAGCCAAATTGAAAGCGTATGATGCCGAAGCTAAGCTGAACTTACCGGATCTGAGAAAGATGGCTGAGTATGCCGCTATCGCAGAGCCGGAGCTACAGCAGCGATTGAAGAAAGAAATCGAAGAAAGAACAACAAAGAAAGCCGCTTAATTGCGGCTTTCTTTGTTGTTGGTGTTCGGTTCGCACAAAGTGCCGTTATGGTAAATGAGCACTTAACACAACGAGATTTATGCTCAATTCAGCACGGAATTCAACTTTATTTATATTCACAGTAAGAATAAAATCCCCAAAAAAATGAGATACTGCTTCTAAGTAAGGATACAAATGATATTTGCTTATACATGTCCTAAATGCAAAAAAGAGCGAGCTATTGCCCGAATAAAAAGAACATTTCCTGAAAGGGCTTTTTTCAAAAGAAAGCAAACAAAATGCCAGTGCCAACACTGTCAGCATGTTTTCTTCATCAATTGTTCGGCATGAATACCCCTTCCGAACAATTGATGAAATTAATGATGAAATTAAGCCAAACAATTTTGGTGCCGCTTATTCCTTTTACGTTAAATATCCGACTTAGCATCTCAAAACGCCAATCTGACGCTCTCAAAGCGCTCTAGGAGCGTTTTTAAGCA
>NZ_JAWPOP010000667.1:0-617 GCF_033344345.1 Vibrio sp. 1978 | reverse complement strand
AATTCTCTGCACTTTCTTCCGCGCGCTTACGACTCGAGTCTTCACCAAATGTGGTATCCAAGCTCCAATGCATCGACTCCACCAACCAATGTGAACGCGTTGCATTTAACAATTCTTTAGCATTTAAATCCTTCGAGCTGATGTAGTATTTCACCACTAATTCTGACTCTTTCGATACTTCCTCTTCTTGCCTTATTGAAACCACAATACCCATGGTTTTAAGACCAGGCCATTCAAACTCAATATCACCTAAAACACTTAAATCTTTATTGGTCAATGCAAGCCTAGTTTCTTGTCTACCACGTGATTTCTCTTGCGTGCTGTAGGAGTCACCATCGTGGTTTTGAAACATGCTCATGTCAAAATAGTTATCGAACGCTTGCTCTAAACGACCTTGGTTACCTTTAACTGCTAAAAGATAGTCCGCGTCACTATCAAGTATCTTTTGTGCAATTTTCTTTTGACAGCCCATCGCATCAATCGTAACTAAGCAGCCTGATATATCAAGCAGTTCAAGGAGCTTTGGAATGGCGGTGATCTCATTCGACTTCTGGTAAACTTTTTGTTGTCCGAGGCTCACGCCATTTTCAGTGGCAAACGCGTTGACCATATGGATA
>NZ_JAWPOP010000666.1:0-618 GCF_033344345.1 Vibrio sp. 1978 | reverse complement strand
GCCCTTCGTGATTTTGTTGTTAACCCAAGGGTTAGAGCAGGTGATCTTGCAGGTAATGCGCCACGGCATCGTCTGCGTTGCTGCCAATCACTTCATTGTTTGGCAGCGCTTTCATCACTTTCTCGTGCGATGTGCCCATTACTAAGCCTTTGCCTGCCATTGATAGCATTTCGACATCATTCATGCCGTCGCCAAATGCAATGCAGTTTTCGAGCGTTAAACCCAGAGTTTCCGCGACTGCTTGTAGCGCGTGGCCTTTCGAAACGCCCGCACTCATTACTTCTAAGCACCAAGGAGTAGAGAACGCGATATTCAATTTATCGCCAAACTGTTCACGCAGTTTGTTTTCAAACACCACCAAACGTTCATGATCTTGCGCTGGATGGGTGAAGAAAATTTTCGCAATGCCGTCGGTTGGCGCTTGGTCTTCATCGAATAAGACGTATGTGAATTCGTCATGGAAATCACGCAGTGTTTCGTCGTCTTTGTTCATCAGCCAACTGTCGTTTTGATACATGTGGATAAGTATCTCGTGATCATGTTTGATCGTGTCGATCACGCCTTGAACCAAATCCGCAGGTACGTTTTCACTGTACATCAGTTGATAGTTTTGGTCAT
>NZ_JAWPOP010000665.1:0-619 GCF_033344345.1 Vibrio sp. 1978 | reverse complement strand
TTTTCGCTGCGTCGTTTCGCGTTAGTGATGATACGGCACATCTCAGCATAAGCTTTACGGCAGGGGCAAAGTAGGACTATTTGGCACTCTTCGTTGAGCCAGAACATGCTGCCGACGATCTGTTTGATATCAAGTTTATGCTGCTCAATCGTTGCATGGGCTTTGACCACGCCAGCGACCGAGCACTCATCAGTAATCGCGATGGCATGGTAGCGATAAAAAGCCGCTTGCAACACAAGCTCTTCTGCATGAGAAGCGCCAGTGAGGAAAGAGAAATTAGACTGACAAAATAATTCTGCGTAACTCATAACGACTCAACAAAAATAGCCATGAAGAAACCAATGTTTATGTTGATCGCGAAATACCCATAACCAGCGACCTTGCTTGGTATGAGCAATGTAGTAATCGCGCATAATTTCGTCGCCATCCCACCATCCGGATACGATTCGTTCTGGTCCATGCACCAGCGATACTTGTTCTTGCAGAGCAATTGGGGCAGGCAGTTGCATTGCTGGGCGCAGCAAATCTGGGATGCTATGAGTGGGTACGTCTGGCTCATAGGCTAGTCGGTATTGGCTGGCTTTCTCCGGTCTTGGGTCGCAGGCAATATCTGGCTTGA
>NZ_JAWPOP010000664.1:0-619 GCF_033344345.1 Vibrio sp. 1978 | reverse complement strand
ACCGGCCTCCTGGAGCATGATTAATAAAGCGTCGAAGAGCTCAGCCTTACGGCCTAGCTCTGTCTGGTTTCTTATTTCAGAGCTTTGCATGGGTTCACCACTGAATAGGGACGCACGGACTCGCGCACAATGCGGCGATCTGCGTCAGTTACAGCCTGACTGGTGCAAAAGTGCGTCCAGGCATTCAGATAATCTTTATAGGTGTGGGTAGGTGGTATGCAGCCGGTTACAACGTCCTTGGGGATGTTTGTGGTTCCCTCGGCTTCCACAAAGCGCCAATCGTGCTCGTCCATACCTTTGCCACCATCGCAATAGCGTTCCCAGCGTGACAACTCGTACAGCGAGTAGCCTTTGCCTTTATTCATGGACTTGAAGGTATTGATGGCTTCGTTGACATCCCCGTGCTGTTTGATCCCTGCTGGAGTTTTATCTGAACCAGCGGAGTCATCTTTGACCTTGTTCATCGTTGCGCTGACATTACCGTCGCCCAGCACATGGATATAACCAGGTTGACGTAATGCAGCACCACCGCGCCCCATGTTGTCCCATGCCATCGACAGTTCCCGGCTAACTCGGGCAGGTTTGTCATTTTCGGCAGGGGCAGTCTGGGGCTGAGGCT
>NZ_JAWPOP010000663.1:0-619 GCF_033344345.1 Vibrio sp. 1978 | reverse complement strand
ACCAAAACTAAAGATAAGTCAGATTTCAAACTGCTGGTTGCGCAGAAAGATGGCGTTGCGTTTAAGCCTGTTAACGAAACAGAAACTAAGGCAGCCATTTCTGTCCTTGAAAACGCAAGCTACGAAGTGTGTAAGCGCGAAGACCGCCCGACAAAGAGCAAGCCTTCTGCGCCATACATCACATCAACATTGCAGCAAGCGGCAAGTACCCGTTTAGGTTACGGCGTTAAGAAAACCATGATGTTAGCTCAGCGTCTGTATGAAGCGGGTTACATCACATATATGCGTACCGACTCGACTAACTTGAGTGCGGAAGCAGTTGATGCTGTTCGTGACTTCATTGGTTCAGAATTTGGTGACAAGTATCTTCCAGCTAAGCCACTAACGTACGGCAGCAAAGAAGGTGCTCAAGAAGCGCACGAAGCGATTCGTCCATCTGATGTGTCAGTGAAAGCAGAAGACTTGCAAGGTGTAGATGCGGATGCTCACAAGCTTTACTCACTGATCTGGAATCAGTTCGTTGCGTGTCAAATGACACCTGCAGAATATGATTCAACCACAATCAGCGTAAAAGCGGCGGAATACACGCTAAAAGCGAAAGGTCGTATCCTTAAGTTTG
>NZ_JAWPOP010000662.1:0-619 GCF_033344345.1 Vibrio sp. 1978 | reverse complement strand
CTGAGCGATGCAGTTTTTGAAATAGCCACCCTAAAGCAATAAGTGATGCACCCAAGCCTAAGAAGCTGATGGCGCGCCAGAACCCGTCCAAAGAGCTTACATCCCACAAGAAGACTTTCAACGCCACAAAGGCCAGTATAATTAAGCCGATGCGTTGCATCATCATCGCCTTGTGAGTGACGCCACGCCAAGTTAAAGCGCCACCAACCATTAATCCTGCCACTGAGTAGCTAAACAACTCCGCCATACTGGTCGGTTGAAACAGCGTCATTGACGTGGTTTGCCAGAACTGTCGAATCGACATCCCTAGCCAAATGGCCGCTAATGCAAAGCCAAGACATGCGACCGCTAATCGGTGTACACGCAGCGTATTCCAGCGTCTAACGACCGCAGCAATGAGAATGCACGTTGGCAGAAGCCAACCTAAACTCAGCATGTTGAACACCGGCATGGCTTGTGCCGATACGATGTTGGTGATGAGTGGCGATTCAACGCTGTTCAGCCATACCGTCAATAGCGCGAATACGCCCCACAATAAGTAGCTGTAGGCTTGATAAACAAGGGTGAGCTGCTGAGCAAATTGGCTGCGATAACTGTAAACCAAGCCCATAACCAGAGC
>NZ_JAWPOP010000661.1:0-620 GCF_033344345.1 Vibrio sp. 1978 | reverse complement strand
TTTGGCTGCGATCGTAATTTCAACGCTTCTAATGATCTACTTCGTAAAAGCAGATGGCAGCATGTTCGCGCTTATCGTGATGACGTTAATTGCGTTCGCATTTGGTTACCACCTAGTCGCATCCATTGGTGGTGCGGATATGCCAGTTGTTGTTTCTATGCTTAACTCGTACTCAGGTTGGGCAGCGGCAGCAGCAGGTTTCATGCTTGCAAACGACCTATTGATCGTAACAGGTGCTTTGGTTGGTTCTTCAGGTGCGATTCTGTCATACATCATGTGTAAAGCGATGAACCGCTCGTTTATCAGTGTTATTGCTGGTGGCTTTGGTCAAGAGATTATCATTTCAAGTGATGAAGAGCAGGGCGAACACCGTGAAACCACTGCTGAAGAAGTGGCTGAAATGCTGAAAAACTCGAAGTCAGTAATCATCACTCCGGGATACGGCATGGCAGTAGCGCAAGCGCAGTACCCGGTGCATGAAATTACTGATGCACTTCGCTCACAAGGTATTGAAGTTCGTTTTGGTATTCACCCTGTCGCGGGTCGTCTGCCTGGTCACATGAACGTGCTACTTGCAGAAGCGAAAGTACCATACGACATCGTTCTGGAAATGGACGAAA
>NZ_JAWPOP010000660.1:0-620 GCF_033344345.1 Vibrio sp. 1978 | reverse complement strand
TAATTAATAATTTAATGACTAGGTGCTCAAAGAATAAACGTGGTGAAAATCACAGCTTTTAAGTTGCTCTGACTTACTTTTGTGATCTTCATCTTTAAAGGATGATCCGAACTTAATCTTTAGCTAATATCTTTAGCTAACGAAATTAAGTAAAAGAACAGAATGGCTAAAAAAATCACCATGAGTGACATTGCGGCGGCGGCTGGCGTCTCTCAGTCGACCGTATCGCTGGTATTGAATGGCTCAACTTCCGTAAAAATCGCGGAAGCGACCAAACGTAAAGTGCTCGAAACCGCAGAATCACTTGGCTACAAAAACAAAAAGGTTGCCCATGCTTTGGGACGTCCTAAAAAGATCGCATTGGTGATCAACGGCTTAACCAGTTATGACCCATTTATCGATGCCATCAATGCAGCGAGAGAAGAAGCTTGGTCGAACGACTACATATTGGTGACCTTCAATTACAGCCATGATGAAGTGTTGGCAAGCAAGATTGAGTCGGAGATCAACGGCGGTGATTACGCAGGTTTGGTTTACGCATCCAGTATGACGCGAGAGTTGGAGCAGCAACGCGTCACAGCTTCCTTACCGCCTGTGCTGCTGAACTGCACCAACGAAGA
>NZ_JAWPOP010000659.1:0-620 GCF_033344345.1 Vibrio sp. 1978 | reverse complement strand
GAGCGAGCCGAAAAAGAGAGTGAAAGTGTCTAACCAATCCATGAGAAAAAATTAAGGGGGCATCTTGCCCCCTTATCACTAATAAAATTCAGTTTCTAAACAGTACCGTAGAACCGTGATTTAGGCTAGTTAATAGCAGAGTCTTCTCATTAACCACGTCAATTCGGCGGCTTTGTTCTGCATCTAGCTTAAAGATTTGAGTAATCAAACGTAGTTGCGCTTCAGAAAAATCCTTGGATTGAGAAGAAGAAATATCTTTGAACTCAGAAGGAGAAACAAGCAGATAGTTATCACTCACTTCCCAGCGACCTTTCTCTGAAATATTAATTGTCGATTCAGCCGTCGAGCCTTGTGCGAACAGTTTGATGTTTGCCACGCGAATGTAATCGCCATTCGGCAGGTACTTAACGTTCGACTCCACATTCACTCGACGTAACGGGCCTACGGTATCGTCTGGCAAGTTATCAGTAATCACAGTCACCATGGTTGACTGCCATTCATTTGATGTAAGCACTTGCTCAACTTTAAGGTCACTGCCCCAGTACAACCAACCACTGAAAAGGATAGATACGGCCAAAACCGCAGATGCTACTTTAATCTTCATGCTGGCCTCCTTTATT
>NZ_JAWPOP010000658.1:0-621 GCF_033344345.1 Vibrio sp. 1978 | reverse complement strand
ACTGGCCGATGGAAGGCAGTCTCGTAGTCATGTTACTGGCTCAATTGGTCACCGTTGTTGCCTGTATCATTATGGGCGCACTGTTTTTCTTTTTATCGATGGACCCTGCCCGCGCAATGAGTTTTGCTGGTGCGTTTACTGCGCCAAGTTTTGCTTTTATGGGGATTACGTTTCCAGTTTCCGACATGAACACGCTCGCTCATGCTTGGCGCTCACTATTACCTATCACCCATTACATCGAAGTTCAGGTTGGTCAGGCAAGCTACGGAGCCTCAGCCGCTCAATCGTTTAGTGCTTTGTGGCCAATGATCTGGTATGTGGTGCCACTCTTACTGACAGCCGCATTCATTCATAAATACCGAGCGGCAGCACTGTCGACTCAGAAAAGGGAGGCAGCATGACACTCTGGCAACTGATTAAAGCAGAGATTCGCGCTGTGCTGACCACCCCCGTCGTCACATTAACTGTTTTTGGTGGCGTGGTTTTTTATTCGTTTTTGTATCCACTGCCATACGCACAACAAACCCCGAGAGAGCAGCCAATTGCGGTCGTAAACCTAGACGGAAGCCAAACCAGCCTAAAGTTAGAGCGTATGGTCGATGCGACACCTCAAGTCAAAAT
>NZ_JAWPOP010000065.1:0-2519 GCF_033344345.1 Vibrio sp. 1978 | reverse complement strand
CGCTATTTCGTTTCACTTCTGAGTTCGGCATGGAAATCAGGTGGGTCCAAAACGCTATGGTCGCCAAGCAAATTCTTTAATTCGGAAAGCTGTTTGTTAATTCTCGTTCTTACACATTCAATGTTCTTTCATTGAGTCCATCAAAACCCCTTGGGTGTTGTATGGTTAAGCCTCACGGGCAATTAGTACAGGTTAGCTCAACGCCTCACAACGCTTACACACCCTGCCTATCAACGTCGTAGTCTACGACAACCCTTTAGGATACTTAAAGTATCAGGGAGAACTCATCTCAAGGCTCGCTTCCCGCTTAGATGCTTTCAGCGGTTATCGATCCCGAACTTAGCTACCGGGCAATGCGTCTGGCGACACAACCCGAACACCAGAGGTTCGTCCACTCCGGTCCTCTCGTACTAGGAGCAGCCCCTTTCAATTCTCCAACGCCCACGGCAGATAGGGACCGAACTGTCTCACGACGTTCTAAACCCAGCTCGCGTACCACTTTAAATGGCGAACAGCCATACCCTTGGGACCGACTTCAGCCCCAGGATGTGATGAGCCGACATCGAGGTGCCAAACACCGCCGTCGATATGAACTCTTGGGCGGTATCAGCCTGTTATCCCCGGAGTACCTTTTATCCGTTGAGCGATGGCCCTTCCATTCAGAACCACCGGATCACTATGACCTGCTTTCGCACCTGCTCGAATTGTCATTCTCGCAGTCAAGCGGGCTTATGCCATTGCACTAACCTCACGATGTCCAACCGTGATTAGCCCACCTTCGTGCTCCTCCGTTACGCTTTGGGAGGAGACCGCCCCAGTCAAACTACCCACCAGGCACTGTCCGCAACCCCGATGAGGGGTCGACGTTAGAACATCAACACTACAAGGGTGGTATTTCAAGGACGGCTCCACGCAATCTAGCGACTGCGCTTCAAAGCCTCCCACCTATCCTACACATGTAGGGTCAATGTTCAGTGCCAAGCTGTAGTAAAGGTTCACGGGGTCTTTCCGTCTAGCCGCGGGTACACTGCATCTTCACAGCGATTTCAATTTCACTGAGTCTCGGGTGGAGACAGCGTGGCCATCATTACGCCATTCGTGCAGGTCGGAACTTACCCGACAAGGAATTTCGCTACCTTAGGACCGTTATAGTTACGGCCGCCGTTTACCGGGGCTTCGATCAAGAGCTTCGACCGAAGTCTAACCCCATCAATTAACCTTCCGGCACCGGGCAGGCGTCACACCGTATACGTCATCTTGCGATTTTGCACAGTGCTGTGTTTTTAATAAACAGTTGCAGCCACCTGGTATCTGCGACTCTCAATAGCTCCATCCGCGAGGGACTTCACCGTCGAGAGCGTACCTTCTCCCGAAGTTACGGTACCATTTTGCCTAGTTCCTTCACCCGAGTTCTCTCAAGCGCCTTGGTATTCTCTACCCGACCACCTGTGTCGGTTTGGGGTACGATTCCTTACAATCTGAAGCTTAGAGGCTTTTCCTGGAAGCATGGCATCAATGACTTCACATCCGTAGATGCTCGACGTCGTGTCTCAGCCTTAGAAAGAGCCGGATTTACCTAACTCTTAAGCCTACGCACTTGAACCTGGACAACCGTCGCCAGGCCCACCTAGCCTTCTCCGTCCCCCCATCGCAATTGTAAGAAGTACGGGAATATTAACCCGTTTCCCATCGACTACGCCTTTCGGCCTCGCCTTAGGGGTCGACTTACCCTGCCCCGATTAACGTTGGACAGGAACCCTTGGTCTTCCGGCGAGGAGGTTTTTCACCCCCTTTATCGTTACTCATGTCAGCATTCGCACTTCTGATACGTCCAGCATGCGTTACCACACACCTTCAACCGCTTACAGAACGCTCCCCTACCCAATGCACTAAAAGTGCATTGCCGCAGCTTCGGTTTACTACTTAGCCCCGTTACATCTTCCGCGCAGGCCGACTCGACCAGTGAGCTATTACGCTTTCTTTAAATGATGGCTGCTTCTAAGCCAACATCCTGGCTGTCTGAGCCTTCCCACATCGTTTCCCACTTAGTAGTAATTTGGGACCTTAGCTGGCGGTCTGGGTTGTTTCCCTCTCCACGACGGACGTTAGCACCCGCCGTGTGTCTCCCGGATAGTACTTACTGGTATTCGGAGTTTGCAAAGGGTTGGTAAGTCGGGATGACCCCCTAGCCTTAACAGTGCTCTACCCCCAGTAGTATTCGTCCGAGGCGCTACCTAAATAGCTTTCGGGGAGAACCAGCTATCTCCAGGTTTGATTGGCCTTTCACCCCTAGCCACAAGTCATCCGCTAATTTTTCAACATTAGTCGGTTCGGTCCTCCAGTTGATGTTACTCAACCTTCAACCTGCCCATGGCTAGATCACCTGGTTTCGGGTCTATATCCAGAGACTGAACGCCCAGTTAAGACTCGGTTTCCCTACGGCTCCCCTAGATGGTTAACCTTGCCACTGAATATAAGTCGCTGACCCATTATACAAAAGGTACGCAGTCACAGGACAA
>NZ_JAWPOP010000657.1:0-621 GCF_033344345.1 Vibrio sp. 1978 | reverse complement strand
TTCAACTTTTCTCTACTACGTTTGAACGTCCACTCTAGCCAAAAGTGATAGATAGTCAGTAACACCAATGTTAGCAGCGCTGCGATAGCGACTGCTTGGTTTTTATGTAGCCACTCTTGAACCTTTTGCGCCCAAGGTTTCTGTAAGGGATGTAAGTCCAAATGCTTGTAGACTTTATCTACGTTAACGCTAGGCGCAGGTAGCGTCCAACCCACATTATTGGCAGCAATAGCGGCTGAATGATCTTCAGGCATTGCAAACAGGGTTTTTGCGACCTTTTGCCCAACATCTACTGGAGCACGCTCCGTCATGGCCATGGTCCAATTTGGGTACAGAGGAGTACTAACTGCGCAAACCGAATCAGCAGGTCTTCTTTCGTTGAGCACTCTCAAATTATGCAGCTCTATCTTGCCTTCGGCCGCCATGTTTTCCAGCGTACAAGCAGGAACAATTGCAACATCAATTTGGTCGTCGATCACATCGAGAATCAACTGATCGGTCGGTGGGCCAGTAAAATGGATTGTTTCAAAGAACGATGAGTTGAAATACCCAAGTTTGTCGAGCTCATAACGTAGAGCAAGAAAACCACCAAACGCCTTTTCTGATACAGCGGCAATACTG
>NZ_JAWPOP010000656.1:0-622 GCF_033344345.1 Vibrio sp. 1978 | reverse complement strand
CTTAGTATGAGTTCATCGCAGCAGACCGCTGCTTTCAACGAAAACTGAGGAAGTAACAAATGAAAAAACTGGTTGTTATTACTGGTGCAAGTTCAGGTATTGGTGAAGCTATCGCACGTCGTTTTAGTGAAGAAGGCCACCCTCTCCTTCTTGTGGCTCGTCGCGTAGAACGTTTAGAGGCACTAAATTTACCAAACACCTTATGTGAAAAAGTCGATGTCACTGACCAAGCGAGTTTGATAACAGCGATTGAAAAAGCAGAAGCTCAATTTGGTCCAGCTGACGTGCTAGTCAACAATGCGGGTGTAATGTTGCTTGGTCAGATCGACACGCAGGATGCCGCTGAATGGAAGCGTATGTTCGACGTTAACGTGCTTGGTTTGCTTAATGGTATGCACTCCGTACTTGCATCAATGAAAGCGCGCAATAGTGGCACAATAATTAACATAAGCTCTATTGCAGGTAAAAAGACGTTCCCTGACCACGCGGCATATTGTGGTACGAAGTTCGCAGTTCATGCAATTTCAGAAAATGTGCGCGAAGAAGTGGCCGCATCAAATGTGCGTGTTACGACTATTGCACCGGGCGCAGTAGAGACGGAACTGCTTTCTCACACCACTTC
>NZ_JAWPOP010000655.1:0-623 GCF_033344345.1 Vibrio sp. 1978 | reverse complement strand
TGATATAGTTTGATTCAATAAATCCGTAACAAAATTAGAGAAGAAGATATGCATAAAGTGATTCACGACACTGAAAGTGGCCTCTTTTGGGTTGATTTAGAGCAAGACTTCAAAGCAAAAGTGGTCTACGAGTTGAAAAATGATGTGATGCACATAACATCGACGGTCGTACCAGAAGAGCTGCGAGGCAAAGGTTATGGCAAAGTAATGATGGAAGCGGTACTCCCAGAAATTGAAGCTCTGGGTTATAAAATCGAACCGGTTTGCCCGTATGTGGCGCATTACATCAACCGTAACCAAGCTTGGTCGCATCTTCTTGCTTGAGTATGAATGACCACCACCTTTTGTATCAAAATATCAGCCAGGATCTTTATCTCGGTGCATTGCTGTCGAGCGAAGTAATCCAGTCACTTTGGGGCGGTTACGGAGACTTGGTTCGGCTGATATTCGCTAAACGTTCTGTCATTGTAAAACACGCCAAATTGCCTAAACCTTCTGAACACCCTAGAGGCTGGAATACAGACCGTTCTCACCAAAGAAAGCTGCACTCTTATCAGGTTGAAGTCAGTTGGTACGCGCATTTTTCCGGAGTCATGAACTCGCACTGTCGAGTACCACAAGGC
>NZ_JAWPOP010000654.1:0-623 GCF_033344345.1 Vibrio sp. 1978 | reverse complement strand
AACGAGACCAGTCTCGAAGTTGGTAGCCAGAATTTGGTGAGTGTGTTTGCTCAAGCTTCGAGAGACGCGGTAATCGCAACGGATCTGGCGTACTTAGACAGCTTTGCACGCTCTGTCGTAAGTGAGCACAAGTTGGCTTACATCCGTATCGTCAATCAAGATGGCATCGAACTTACGCTTCAAGGTGATTACACAGGCGTTGAAACCAATGTTCGTCCTTTCGATGCAAGCGACGGTGTTTATGACGTGGCGAAAGCAATTACGTTAGGCGATCAGACTTTTGGCGTGGTAGAAATGGGTGTTCACGTCGAGCATGTTCATCAAATGCTTTCGTTTGCGACTCATGCGAGTTTGGTGATTGCCTTTGTCGAAATGTCGCTGGTGGCGTTGTTTTCATTTGCGCTAGGCAGCTACTTGATGAAGCGTCTGGATCTTCTCCGCACTGGGGTAATCAAGGTTTCACAGCAAGGGCCGGGTTCGCAAATTTCTATTTCAGGCAATGACGAAGTCACGCGCGTTGGAGAGGCGTTTAACCAAATGTCGCGCTCTTTAGCGCAAGCGCAAAACAAACTTCAGCAAGAACATCAGACCCAGCAGCAGTTATCCGCCAAAATATCTCAGCT
>NZ_JAWPOP010000653.1:0-623 GCF_033344345.1 Vibrio sp. 1978 | reverse complement strand
ACTTTCTTTTTTCTCAACTCTTTTTATTTCATCGTGTTATTCAATTTGTCCTTAAAAAATAAGTAATATAAATATTATTAAATTCCATCTTGTAAATCCTATTGATATTCATCAACTAAGAATTAATCAAAAAGATAGTTCACTGCTTCCTGTCATTTTCAATCTAATTTCAATATAAAAAATAAAACAGTGTTGAATTAATTTTTGATCTTTCCAACTCCCTATACATACTTAATCCATAAGCATAAAGGTAAATGCTTATATTTTAGGTAAGTAGAAAAGTCTTTCCTACCGTTTTATTGATAACTGAGTTGGTCCTCACCACACCAAAGGTAGAGCTTGTTCCAGCACGGTTGGGCACACAATGGGAGACACCATTTACTGCGGTATGTGTGAGCGGTATTAAGGTAGTGAGACATGTTTTTGTTTGAGCACTTAGCACGCCAAATACACAAACTTTGGGTAACAGGCGTAATAAAGTCTTAAACATATGAGGGTGATCGTTATGAAATTATTAGCCGGAATACTATTAATATGTTCAGCTACAATTCCATTTACTATTCAAGCAAATGGCGCTTCAGGAGGAAGAACATTAGCACCTGAAGTGAAATGTGAATTACCAA
>NZ_JAWPOP010000652.1:0-623 GCF_033344345.1 Vibrio sp. 1978 | reverse complement strand
ACTCTCGTTATACGCGAGTCCGATTTTATCGTCGTGCGTTCTAGTTATTTTCTTTCAGGATCTCCCCCCAAGCCTTTGCTGTATCTGGCTTTAACTACCTCTTAGGGATTACTTTTTACACAAACTATTGAACGATAATCCACCATTGACGAACCAGCTTCACAAAACTCCTCTTACCAGTTGTGCATTTGTTTTCACATCGGTAATTTGAGCGATGAAAATGACTCACTCATCCCTATAAAGAGCTTTCTATCAGTTTCCTTTCTGGTCAAAAGATGCGCCATTTAACAAAAACGAAGAGTTTGGTTAACAAATTCATGCTCAAACGCTCATTTTTAACGCTCGTTTGTTTTCGCAAACGTTTATATGTGCACAATACTATCGTGCTAGATAAGCAAAAATAACTATAGGACTCTTAACATGACAACCAACAAACACCCCTCTCTGCTCGGAGAATGTTTGGCCGAGTTCATCGGTACAGGACTACTCATCTTCTTCGGCGTTGGCTGCGTCGCAGCCTTAGTGTTAACAGGCGCATCTTTTGGACAATGGGAAATCAGTATTGTATGGGGCTTAGGTGTCTCCATCGCAATCTACTGTACTGCCGGCGTTTCAGGCGCACA
>NZ_JAWPOP010000651.1:0-623 GCF_033344345.1 Vibrio sp. 1978 | reverse complement strand
TGCACGCGCCATTGCACTACCAACGCGCTGTACTTGTTTCGGTTCTAAATGACGGATGATGCCAGCCGCATCTTGCTCATTCAGACTTAATAACAAAATGGCCGCTTTCTCTTCACCAGTAATGGTGGAGGCATCAAACTCAACTGGCATGCCTGCGCCGTTTTCATCTTGAGGTACGATATCGTTAGCCATTTTCGTTCATCCAGTTTTTCACAACTTGAGCCGCTAGCTCTGGTTCGTTCGCTACAAGTGCACGAACCGCTTTCAGTACGTCTTCATCTTTATGAAGGTTAGGCAGATCGATACTTGAACCAAATTCAAACAGCTCACTGCTTTCAATGTCGCTACCTATTAGGCTGGTTTCGCCATCGGCACCAATTGGCAAACCGTCTGGGCCGTACATTTCATCGTCGTCATCACCAGCCGGGTTAAGTAGTTTCTTCATTGCAGGGCGAACCAGTACAAGCACAACCACGATGATAACTAAAGCGCTGGCGAACCAACGAACCCAATCGTTGAAGTTCGGGTGTTCCCAAATTGGTTGGTCAACAAGCTGCTCGGTTTCTGGCTCGGCAAACTTGACGCTCAATACGTTAAGTAAATCACCACGAGATTGATCAAAG
>NZ_JAWPOP010000650.1:0-623 GCF_033344345.1 Vibrio sp. 1978 | reverse complement strand
AGATCATCGCGTTGCGACGCGTTGATCACCTTCAACGCAAAATCATCATGGCCAATACCATTCACCACGATGACATCCATTTCATTGAGACGTTTTAGATCATTCGGTTGCGGTAAGTAGTTATGTGGATTAAAGCCAGCATCCACCAGCGGCAAGATTTCCGCTTTGTCACCAACAACAGCGTGCACATAGCTGAAATAAGGCTGAAGCGTGATACCAATTTTCATTTTGTCACTCGCGAAACTGGACGTGCTAGCGACCAATAAAGCGCAAGATGCAAACATGGAACGTAAAAGCGAACGTGTGATCATAATATGTATTCTTTGAATTGAGTTAAGTGTGCGAAGGGTGAGCAAAAGATGGAGAAGAGAGAATTAGCTGTTGCCACCCCTGTTGATGGCGATGGCTTTCTTCGCTCAATGTTGGGGTTGGCGCAAAACCATGGTCATCGATTAGCCAAATGTCGGCGTGGCTTTGACGACTATCTAGAATCATTGAAGCCGCCCCTTGCTCACTCTGTCTGATGCCCAAGTAGATCCCGTCACCAATGCTCTGCCATTGATGCGAACCTTTACGCTTCCAGTTTTGATCTTGAACAAAGGGAGCCATCCACAGTGACGCCA
>NZ_JAWPOP010000649.1:0-604 GCF_033344345.1 Vibrio sp. 1978 | reverse complement strand
TTGATTGACGAAGCCCGAAAGCGGCATGTCACTCATTTTTATCTCTTTTAATTGTGGCTCTGCACATTGGTCAAAAAACAACGTCATATAGTGCTCGGCATCGGGATGGCCAATAACACCGCATTTTTGCAAGATCTCAGGCGTTAAGGGCTCGGCTTTATATGCGTGGGGAAGGATCAAGCACAGCGCTTCTCGACCGATTCGTTCGCTTTGGAAGAGGCTTTTGTTTGGAGCGTCAGTCACGATGCCGATATCAATGCGGCCTTCAGAGATACCATTAAGAATAGATTGGTTTGGCGCGGCTTCTAAGTGGATGGACAAACTAGGATGTTGCGTTTGTTGCTCTAATAGAGGGCCGTAAAGCATGAGGGCCAACGCACCGGAACAAGCGAGTTTACAATGGCCAGAATAGGCATCATCAAAGCTGAGTTCTTCTAGTAAGCTTTTTTCGCGCTCCTCTAGCTCCAACGCATAGGCGTAAACCATACGACCTTGTTCGGTGAGCTCGAAACTTTTGTTCTCACGTTTGATCAAGGCATGCTGACAACTTTGCTCTAACTTCTTGATGTGTTGGCTAACACCGGGTTGGGTCATGTAGAGCTTT
>NZ_JAWPOP010000648.1:0-623 GCF_033344345.1 Vibrio sp. 1978 | reverse complement strand
TGTGAAATCGTTCTTCACTCTCTGGAAGACTTAAATACCTCTGCAATCAAAATCGCCAATGGCGAAAACACCGGCCGCCAAGTAGGTTCGCCTATTACTGACTTAGCGCTAAAAATGCTGAAAGACATTGAAGGCTCTGAGCGTAATTTCTCACGTTCTTACTTCACACGTGCCAAAGGCGGCGTACTAATGAAGTCAATCACTGTTGCGATCCGCAACGGTGAAAATCGCGTAATTGGTTTGCTGTGTATCAACGTCAACCTTGATGCGCCATTTTCGCAAGTGTTGCAATCTTTCATGCCAACGCAAGAAGCGAAAGAAGCCGCTTCATCGGTGAACTTCGCGAGTGACGTAGAAGAGCTGGTGGACCAAACCGTTGAACGTACGATTGAAGAAATCAATGCGGATAAATCGGTATCGAACAACACCAAGAATCGTCAGATCGTGATGGAGTTGTACGACAAAGGCATCTTCGACATCAAAGATGCCATCAACCGTGTTGCCGATCGTCTTAACATTTCAAAACACACCGTGTACTTATACATTCGTCAACGTAAAACCGAGGACGAATAAGCGTGGGTGGATTAACTTACACGCTGGTGGTAAATGGCTCTGTTTACGGC
>NZ_JAWPOP010000064.1:0-2522 GCF_033344345.1 Vibrio sp. 1978 | reverse complement strand
TTCCTCCTTAGCTCAGTTGGTAGAGCGACGGACTGTTAATCCGCAGGTCGCTGGTTCGAGCCCAGCAGGAGGAGCCATATTAGAAGAAGCCGCATCACTTGATGCGGCTTTTTTGTATTAGTTTAAAGCTAAGCTCTCTCCTACCCCATAACGAAATAACATAAGCGCTTTGATTATTAAAAACCGCTTACCGCAAGCTAACTATCGACTCACTAAATAACCAGAAAATATTAACCACAAACGCGCGTGGCAAATGGTATGCCTTTCAACTAAAAAAAAGCCAGGTAAAAACCTAGCTTTTTAGTTCAATCGGCCATCTCTGAAATCAGCTTAAACCACCAAGACAAATATACTTTGTCTCCAGATATTCATCGAGTCCTTGCTTAGCACCTTCCCGTCCAACACCCGACTCTTTAACTCCACCAAATGGAGCCACTTCAGTAGAGATGATCCCTTCATTCACTCCAACCATGCCGTACTCTAAACCTTCACTAAAAGTCACAATACGCTTCAAGCTATTCGTATAGAAATAGCAAGCCAAACCATATTCTGTATCGTTCGCCATTTCGAGAACTTGATCATCATTTTCAAAGGTAACAATAGGCAACACAGGCCCGAATAGCTCTTGCTGAACAATCGACATATTCTGCGTCACACTATCCAAAAGAACGGGCTCCATAAAGCGACCATGCCGTCTCTGTGGAGAGTTAGCAATAGAGGCTCCTTCTTGTACAGCTTGATCGATCACCGCCTCTAGTCGATGCTTAGAGGCCATCGTAATAACAGGACCTAATGTGACATCTTTCTCTAAACCATTGCCAAGCTTTAATTTGCTTAACTTCGACAATACTTTATCAATAAAAGCTTGTTTTACATTTTTATGAACATATAACCGATTGGTACAAACACATGTTTGCCCTGCATTACGGAACTTCGACGCGACAAGCCCTTCCGCAGCCGCATCTAAGTCTGCATCTTCAAACACGATGAAAGGCGCATTACCACCCAACTCCATCGACACCGCCTTGACTGAATCACTGGCTTGCTTCATCAAAATTTTCCCGACTCGCGTAGACCCCGTAAAAGAGATCTTCTGAATCCTAGGATCAGTACTTAGTACTTGACCAAACTCAGCAGCCTGCTCCGACACCAAGACAGAAAGCAGTTCTTTAGGGATACCAGCCTGATAAGCTAATTCAACAACAGCAATTGCAGTGAGAGGGGTAAGCTCTGATGGCTTGATCAACATGCCACAACCTGCCGCTAGGGCTGGTGCTGCTTTTCTTGTAATCATCGCAATAGGGAAGTTCCAAGGTGTAATTGCAGCGCATACTCCCACAGGCTGGCGAATTGCAGATAGACGTCTATCTGTCGTGGGGGCAGGAATAACTTCGCCATAAGCACGTTTTGCTTCTTCTGAGAACCACTCGACAAAAGAGGCACCATACATCACTTCCCCTTTGCTCTCAGCTAAAGGTTTACCCTGCTCTAAGGTAATAATCGTGGCTATGTCTTCTGCATTATCAAGAAGTAGTTGATACCACCCCCTCAAACGACGAGAGCGCTCTTGGGCACTTAATTTAGCCCAACGGACTTGCTCCGTTTTGCACTGACCAATGAGATCATCTAACTCATCAAGAGTACTAGGCTTTAACCGAATTAACTCTTGCTCAGTTGCAGGGTTGATGACCACAATTCCCTCTTCGGAAGACCATTGCTTAAATACAGATTTCAGCGTTTCATTTTTTATTTGTTGCATCATCAAACATACTCCTCAAGAACTCCTCTTAGGTTAATCGCTACTAGCAAGTTCAGCAAAGAAAACAAAGTTTTCTAAAAGGCATTAATTTTCGGAAGACTTAGCTCTCTTCCTCACTATATTTCGCGAAATTGCGTAATCCACGCAACGACGGTCCCGCTCTAAACATGGAAGCAATGAATGTTTGAGAAATAAGATGTAGAAAATTATTGTTTAAGAGAGACGCTAACAAAACACGCAGTGAGGAAGACTATTCATTCTATTACGGTTGAGGGCGAGTGTTATAAAGACTCATTGTTCAAATGACCAATCTTTCAACGAGGACAGGATACAAACTCGGAGTAATTGGAAGTGCAGGCAGCAGGCTCATCTTCCTGAGAAACTCATGTGCCAAAAGGGTAAAGAAAGTCGTATTGTCTCGCCTTCAATGTGTAAATGCATTTCTAGGGGACACGACCAAACGAAAAAGCCCCAGTCTTTCGACTAGGGCTTAATATAAGTGGCGGAGTGGACGGGACTCGAACCCGCGACCCCCGGCGTGACAGGCCGGTATTCTAACCAACTGAACTACCACTCCGCAGTGGTATCACTCGCTTTAATAAGCAAGCGTCCGCTTTTGTCTTCACTTTTCGAAAAAGTGAAAATAAAACTAAAGCCTGGCGATGTCCTACTCTCACATGGGGAAACCCCACACTACCATCGGCGCTATTTCGTTTCACTTCTGAGTTCGGCATGGAAATCAGGTGGGTCCAAAACGCTATGG
>NZ_JAWPOP010000647.1:0-624 GCF_033344345.1 Vibrio sp. 1978 | reverse complement strand
AGTGTTGGTTAATCAGACAGTTACCTGCGTAGTTCCAGATGAACTTGATGTTGTTTTGCAGCTTTTGAACGCCTTTAATGCCGTCAGTAAGATCGGTCATCTCAGTGCCACGGAAAATCGCGTCTGTCCAAAGGAACATTGGGATAGAAGCGCTGATTGGGTTTGGCACTTTCGGGAAGCGTTGGAATGGGTAAGAGTGGTTACCCTCACGAGCACCAGTACCACCACCTTGTAGACCAACCTGACCACGAAGCAGAGACAGCATCATGATCGCTTTACATGCTTGCTCACCGTTTGCTGAGCGTTGTAGACCCCAACCTTGAGTGATGTAAATACGTTTTGCATCGCCGATTTCACGCGCAAGTTTCAAGATCACATCAGCAGGAATACCTGTGATTGGTTGTGCCCACTCTGGCGTTTTCTCGATACCATCCGGACCTGTGCCCATGATGTAATCTTTGTAGCTGCCATTTTCTGGCGCTGATGCTGGCAGAGTTTTACGGTCGTAACCCACACAGTAGCGGTCAAGGAAGTCTTGGTCGACTTTATCTTCACTGATCAATACATGGGCGATAGCAGCGACAAGAGCCGCATCGGTACCGTGTTTGATAGGAATCCATTGGT
>NZ_JAWPOP010000646.1:0-624 GCF_033344345.1 Vibrio sp. 1978 | reverse complement strand
GGGCATAATCTAAAATGCCCGTGCAAATTCGTTAGGGTCTGCTCAATTGTTACAGCAATCATTCCATCGCCAGATGGTGTAAATAGGGTCTTGCCCAATTGCCGGTATAGTTCGCGCCAGACCCCACGTAAGAGTGGATTCGCCAATTACGTGAGATGAGTTTGTCTCTGGAACCGGATGCAATAGCGTGAATTTGTACTGCGTTTTGGGTAGTGTTGGGCTAATAACACCTCTACACATAGCCTCAGAACCCATTGTCTTCCACGCTAACCCCCGGCGATGCAAAGCAGCCAGAACCCTTGTGCTAAGAAGACTGCTATCGCGGATAACACCTTTTCCACCATTCTGGTTGCCACTAAATGGATACAGGGTGCCCCATGAACCAGCACACCAGAAAAGCTGTTTTAAAGGTTTTCCAGCGGTTGATGAGACAGCATCAGCAGTACACGCAGCCGCCGCAATTGGGTTTGCTACTGCCGCCGCCTCTGGATTGGTAAAAAAAGCGAGCTCATCATTGTTCCAGGTCGGGTCGAGCTCCGACATGTACATGATGTCGAGATCCATATACCCATCAGCATTACAGGTCTGCTTAATAAATAAATCGAGCATCACCAACAGAGGAAA
>NZ_JAWPOP010000645.1:0-624 GCF_033344345.1 Vibrio sp. 1978 | reverse complement strand
AAGAAGCATCACCTTGTAAACAAACTTCTGAATCTGAACGGTAGCGGTCTGAATAACCTGTAAGATATTCGTTGCGATCTGCTTACTCAGCTTGAAGATCACACCACCTGCTGTCTCGCCCTCATCGACCATACCCTTGAAGGTACGTACCGCTTCATCAAAGACGGACGTTAAGGTCTTACTGAAGAGAGCCATTGTCGTGTAGGCAATCTCACGAACGATAATGTTCAAACGATGGAACGACTCATACATTTCGTTCACACGTCCGATGTACTTACCGCTTGTACCTGCGCCTAAACTGTCAGCTTCATTAACGAAGTCTGAAAGCGTCCTACCGCTACGTGACATCGTTGTAGACAGTCGATACATACTGTCGTTGACCTCATCAGCCCAAAACTTAGCTGTGCTTGCATCCATGCGAGAGATCGTTTCTTGGAACCTAGAGAACTGTTGAACAGGGTCTAACTTCATCCAATCTTCAGCACTCTCACCGATACTCAGAAAGAAATCGACTAGAGCACCACCGCCTGAAGCAGCGTCAACCACACGAACGTTCAAGTCCTTTAGGGCATCAGCTAGGTACTCGTTCTCAAGACCTAAGCTGTTTGTAACGTGAGTTAGCTT
>NZ_JAWPOP010000644.1:0-625 GCF_033344345.1 Vibrio sp. 1978 | reverse complement strand
AACCAGTTGGAATATAGAATGGCTGTCTATAAATGGAGGTAAGGTTTCGAGAACCAGTGACGATTTCGTCAAACTCAACCAATATGTGGATAAAACTCAAGCCGACATCATCGCCTTTCAGGAGGTCGACTCCAAAGCCGCAGTTCAAAAAGCTGTAGGCGATGGCTACGCGATTTATCTCTCTGATCGAGCTCAATCAAACAATAAGCACCTTCAGTTTTCTGATACCAATCAGTACACCGGTTTTGCTGTGCGCAAAGACATTGAAGTGTCTGACCCAGCAGACTTCTCAATAACGCGTGGTAATAGCAAGTTGCGCTTTGCCAGTTACATCGTCGTTAACCCAAGCCAAAAGGACGAGCTTCACCTGCTCTCTGTGCATCTAAAAGCAGGATGCAGCGGAGCGTATAAAAACAGTCGTGATTGCCAGACACTAAGTCAACAAGGAGAAGCGCTTGCGAAATGGATGAGCGAGAGAGAAAAGAAAAAAGAGCAGTATGCCGTAATGGGCGATTTCAATCACAACTTGTCGTATCAACGTGATTGGTTGTGGGCGATCATGACGCTCGGTAACGATGCACAATTGGTAACGCGAGATACCCAAGCCGATTGCAAGGTTCGCTCA
>NZ_JAWPOP010000643.1:0-625 GCF_033344345.1 Vibrio sp. 1978 | reverse complement strand
AAAGAGCAAGCCAAGCAAATTCATCGTGCGAAACTCGATCCTCAAGAGCGTGAACGTCTAGAAAAAATCGACGAAGCAGAAGCCAAAATCGCAAAAGCGCAATCCTCATTCGAAGAATACCTTGGTATGACAGAGGTACAAGCAGGGCAAGATTCTGAAGTGCTGCTTGATGGCGTGGCAAAACTTTCAAGCCATAACAACGTAATTGAAGACGCCATTGAAGGCGTGGATTTGACACTTAAAGGCAAGTCAGAACCAAACAAGCCGCCTGCAGAAATCGGTGTCGAGTACGACCGTCAAAGTGTACGCAGCGACATCGAAAACTTTGTTTCGGCGTACAACTCGTTTTACCAAACTTCGCAAGCACTCTCGAGTGTTGACCCAACTACTGGCCAAAAAGGGCCGCTAGCTGGTGACAGCACGGTGCGAAGTGCCGATTCACGATTGAAAGCCGTCTTTTCAAGCCGAATCGATCAAGCACCAGAAAATCTGAAATCATTGACAGAATTTGGCATTACCACGACGCGTCAAGGCACGCTTGAAATCAACTATGACATGCTTGACCGTCAGTTGAACAATAACTTCAACGAGTTAGAAAAATTCTTCGGTGGTAACACTGGTTTTG
>NZ_JAWPOP010000642.1:0-625 GCF_033344345.1 Vibrio sp. 1978 | reverse complement strand
CTTTTGTCTCGTAAATGTCGCCAATATATTCTGCATGGAGTAGCGCGATACCCCCTTGCGTTTGTTCTGCCAACCATTGGTCAACTTGGTTGATGTAGAACGAGCGGTTACCTAGTTTGGAGATAGGATCTAGGTATGCTTGAGCACGTAGACGTTGTGCTTCTTTGGCCTGTTCTTTAAATGACAACTCAATCTGTGCCGACATCATGTTGATGCCATCCACGACCGCGATCAGGTCTTTGGTTTTAGGGCGAGTGAGTGGCTCACCAAACTGGTTGTTTGCGATGTCGTGCATTTTCTTCACGATAGCAGCCAGTGGCTTTAGAGAACGACGCAGAATGTAAGAAATCGCAATCAATCCCGCTAGGAAGATGACGCTAAACGCAGATAGCAAACGGATAAAACCTTGCCATAGCTGTTCATACGCCGCGCCTGGGTGGCTGATGATTTCGACTTCGGCCAGTTGCATCCAACCACTGGTGACCACGCGTTTATCGTGAATCGCTTTGAACAGATTCATGTCGATAAACCATTGCGGAACGGTGCTTGGTTTTACTGGGTAAGAGCGTACGATCTGGTAATCAGAATCTAACGCGGTGAGACGCACCACTGAGTAGGTACTGCC
>NZ_JAWPOP010000641.1:0-625 GCF_033344345.1 Vibrio sp. 1978 | reverse complement strand
CTAGCGCCAACACTTCTCGTCCATCGATCAACTCTTTCACTGTCTTGACGTCTTCGTCGATCGAGCCACTTGGCTTAATTGGACTTAAACTTGAATCGGTACGAGAAACAAGCCATACCGCCGATGGGAAGTAGTCCTGAGAAAAGTCCAATACCTCTTCCCGCCAATCCAAAATCGTCACGCCATTGGCGATCAGATCACCCTCAATTGGCACACTGCCACCCACTACTGCGCGGTTGTGTCGGTATTGAACATCTTGACCTGTCAGCTTACCGACCATGTCACTCCACTGAGCCGGTACGTACTCATATCGCACACCTAACGAGCTCGCAAATCCTTTTACGATATCGACATCTAATCCTGTCAGCGTGTGCATTTCACCTTGCTCGATGTAAGAAACAAAATTGGCATAAGGCACACCGATATGACGAAGCACACCACGTTCACGGATTTCTTTAAGGTCATTAGACCAAGCCGAAGAAGACATCACGGACGCTGCCAAAATCGCCACAGCAGTGATGGTTCGTTTAAGTGTTTTGACTGACATTGTGTATATCCTTCCCTTCAACAAAGCGCCCATAAATGGGCGCTTGAGTGATAAACAACGACGTTAGAACGAGTAGTA
>NZ_JAWPOP010000640.1:0-625 GCF_033344345.1 Vibrio sp. 1978 | reverse complement strand
AAAAGCTTCCAAAGCCCTCCACTCGGAGGGTTTTTTGTTTTCTATTCTCTAATTCCAATCTCTTTTCAAAAAACGCTAAATCTTTCTGTTTCTTGGTCGATAAGTATCCAAAGCCTTAATTTATTTGGAGTCTGTGTCTCTTGGCTATCACCGTTAATACCAATGTAGCAGCACTTGTCGCACAACGTCATTTGACCAGTGCAACGGATATGCTGAATCAATCCATGGAGCGTTTGTCTTCAGGGAAGCGTATTAACAGCGCAAAAGATGACGCGGCAGGCCTGCAAATCTCCAATCGTCTGCAATCACAAATGCGTGGTTTGGATGTGGCGGTTCGTAACGCTAATGATGGCATCTCTATCATGCAAACCGCAGAAGGCGCGATGAATGAGGTGACGAACATCATGCAACGTATGCGTGATTTGTCGCTTCAGTCGGCTAATGGCTCAAACAGCCAAGCCGAGCGTACCGCGTTGCAAGAAGAAGTCACCGCGTTAAACGATGAGTTAAACCGCATTGCGGAAACCACATCTTTTGGTGGACGCAAACTGTTGAATGGCACATTCGGCAAATCGTCTTTTCAAATCGGTGCAGCTTCTGGTGAAGCCGTACAGATTGAGTTGAA
>NZ_JAWPOP010000639.1:0-626 GCF_033344345.1 Vibrio sp. 1978 | reverse complement strand
ACCTTGTAACATTGCATGGCTAAACAGCTCCTCCCAAGGCCAACTGGAGATAGGCGTTACCGCTAAATAACTGTCTATCCAACCGAACCCGACTGCGATGATAAGCATAAGTAACGAGACGATGGCGACAAAACCCGCGCATACATAAGCGTTGAGGTTAGCTACGCGTGCGCTGATAGTAAAAACCGCCCACATCAAGCTGCCAACTAAAAACATCGCGTGCCCTTGAAGTTGAGACCAGTTGTATTCCTCCCCGATATTAGATAGCAGAAACACAAAAATACCCAGCAGTACGGTGGAAAGACCAATAATGCGGTGATGACTCAGCGATTGTTGATAGAACAAGACTGCAATGGCAGAAACAAACAAAGGCAACGTGCCAGGTATTAAGGCGCTACCATGCGCGACGGGAGCGAAATGCATGGCAGTGCCCGCCACAAGTAAATAAGGTAAACCGCTACCCAAGACAATACCAGTAAGGTATTTGTTGGGAACGGCTTTTAGGGCGGCTTTATGTTTCATTACAAAAGGCAACAAGATTAGGCTAGGAACGAGAAAGCGCACCAAAGCAATATCAGCAGGTTGTAGTGCCGAAATTGCCCCACCTTTGAGCGAGATGAAAAAAC
>NZ_JAWPOP010000638.1:0-626 GCF_033344345.1 Vibrio sp. 1978 | reverse complement strand
AACGCATTACGCTAAACATGGTGAATTCCTTGGCACTGCATTGGTGGATCCCACGTATGCCACGCCTTCAAGCCTATGCGCCCCAACTTGATGTGCGCCTATCTAACCTTTCTGGACGGTTCAATTTGGAACAAGAAGGCGTTGATGCTGCGTTGGTGCATGGCAACACTGAAGAGTGGCAAGACTACTATTGCGAAAAGCTCAGTGAAGACGAACTGGTATTAGTGTGCAGCCCTGATCTCATCGACCACAGCAATCCAGTTAACCTTTCTGACATCTTAAAGACGTATCCGCTCATTGAGGTCACGAATGAGCGCAGAAAACACGATTGGCAAGTCTGGTCAGACGCGATAGGAGTCGCTCGTCCAAAAAACAAAAAGCCGATCACTTTTAATATGTCGATTCAAGCGGTACAGGCAACCACGCGTCGTTTGGGTGTGTTGGTGACTCATCGTTTGTTTGTGAAAGACGACATCAAGTACGGTCAGCTGATCGAACTTGGTGAGCCTGTGATCAATCCTAATCAGCAACTTTATTTTGTGTGCCCACCGCATAAGCTCAAGCAAGAAAGCTTTCACTTATTGCGCTCGTGGTTAAAACAAGAATTTGCGTAACTGAGCCTGTTA
>NZ_JAWPOP010000063.1:0-3282 GCF_033344345.1 Vibrio sp. 1978 | reverse complement strand
TGGGATATGGGGTATGGGTAAAGTTAGTTATAATATTTATCACATCCATTTGGACATACACCATCAACTTTACCGTTAAAGCTTTCTGGTTTTTGAGATAAATTGCTACATTGCTCGTAGTAGCTATCGTAACTTGTACTCAAGTCATGAAAGTCCACTTCCGCAACATTTTTTCCAGATTGACCATGAAATCTAAAGTATCCTTTATTCGAATTCTTAAATATCTCTAGTAAGGGTTGTTTATCTTCATCGGGTACAAATATTGAGTTTCTGTAAGTTCTATTTAAACTTTTCTCAACAGAAAATGAATAGATTTGGCCCTTTTCGTTTTTAAAGTCAATAGTCGCCCCATTTAAAATACTAAAGAAAAAAGAGTCTCTAGCATACAGACCTATACTGTTATTAAACTCATCACACATAAAGTCAACAGTGAATGACGCTGTCGATTCATCAGATGGTTTTAACCATACAGTAAATGAAGTTCTGTTGGTCTTGTTATCGAAAGAGTCATATTCATAATCGGTTCTAGTAATAAGGTTCCAGTTTTCCAAGTTGATGGTTTTGAGTTTCATTCCTCTTTCGGTAGGAGATGCATCCACCTTCATTGGGGTAAGAAAACAGCAAGCTAGAAGGGGGACTATGTAGGGATGTTTCATATACTACAAACCGTATAAACCAAAAGAATAAGCACATATTAACACTATGATACTAATAGTCATGGAGTTCAATATGAACAAGATCACCAATCTTCAACAAATCACAACCCTACCAATCACCACAACCTTACAAGAACAAGTCAAAGCCATACTCACCGAGCCATTTCACGATAAAGCAGAAACCCAACAGGCGTGGGATGAACTGCAATGTGAGCTCTGGTTTCTCACATTAATTTCCGAACTCTCTGCCGTCGTCGACGATATCGAAATGCTAAAACGAGCACTGACCTACACCGAATTCGAAGATGATCTGGACTACGGAGCAGTACTCACCCTGAGCATTGTCAAGGACTCTGGCAAGGGTATCTATCTACTGATGCCTAAGACACTACTCACCGAATTACGCCAATACTTCTCCATCGAGAATGACTAAGGAGGCAAAGATGCAATCCCGAAAATTCAAATTCAATAAGCGCCAACTCGACTCACTACCACCGACGCAGCCGTCGAGCAAAAGCAAGGAAACGGAATACACTGACGAGTTATGTAGTGGCCTAAAAATAATTATCAACCGACAAGGCCGACGTAGGTTCCTTTTCAGGTACACCTACAATCGGGTTAAAAAATCCATACAACTAGGTGAGTATCCAGCGCTAGATATTGCCACCGCTCGTCAGATTGCCAATGACCACAAACGGGAAATTGCCCTAGGTAATGACCCCAAGGTTATTCGAGACGAAAAACGGAATGTACTATCCTTTCAGGAATTTGCGGAGCTGCACTACTTACCCTACGCAATGATGAATAAGCTCACCGCCAAAAGTGATGCAGGTAGTCTCAAGCTCCATTTCTATCCGAAATGGGGTAAGAAACCTCTTACTGATATTGGTCAGCAAGATATTCAGAAATTGTTGGACGGGCTACTAGAAGGTAGGAAACCTGCAACGGTCAACCGTCTACGCTCTTTGATCCTTCGTATGTTCAGACTGGCAATGGAATGGGGCTATGTCGATTCTAATCCCGGTCAGTACATACGGAAGCTCAAGGAAAACAACGTAAGGCAAAGATTTCTCTCACGTGCAGAGGTTTCCAGCTTCATCAAGGCATGTAACGAAGAACCGAATCGAACCCAAGCCAACGCATTGAAATTTGCGCTACTAACAGGGATGCGCATAGGTGAAATAACTGGCTCAAAATGGGAGTGCCTTACTGTCGACGACGACGGCAATTGGAGCCTATTTCTCCCCCACACTAAGTCCGGCCTTTCTAGGACCGTCATATTAAATAATCTAGCTAAAGAGGTCATCCATGATCAACGACGATTTCAACAACCGAAGAACCCCTATATCTTTGCCGGAGATGCACCCGGTAGACCTATCGCCCATCCGAAGAAGGCATTTGCTCGAATCAAGAAAGCTGCCGGGATTACAGACAACTTCCGAATTCACGATTTGAGGCACAGCTTCGCATCGATCCTCATAAACAGCGGAAATGCCACGCTCTATGATGTTCAGCATTTGTTGGGACATCAGTCGCCTCAGACGAGTACCAGATATGCTCATTTAGCTAGTTCAAGGCTGAGAGAGGTAAGTGCTAATGTGGCTGAGTTGGTTGGGGATGTGAGTTGATACATAAATAGAAACAGTAGGCAACTGCATGCCTACTGTTCTAAGATGACTCAGTCTTTGCTCTTTTTGTTACAAACTCCTCTGAGTTGGTGACTGATTAATGGATTTAGGATTTTTCATGGCTGACATTACTGTGCTGAATGAGATATTTGCTACTTTGAAACCACTCGCAACACCAATAGTTGTCGCGACATTGACATATTGGCTAAAGGGAAAAATCGATAAGACACATTATGAAAATAAGTTGAAACAAGATAGGGAGGCCGCTATAGAGTTAAGAGAGATTAAGAGGAAGATGGATGAAGCTGACTTCCCTAAACTTCTCGACAATTTATCTTCAACCACGTCGCTAGTTCAATCTATTCAAGGTGAGATTTCAAACAAGTTTTGGGTGAAACAAGAAATTTTCCATACAAAGCAAGAAATCATGTTATCAATAACGAAAGCGATTTTAGAGTTGGCCGAGTTAGTCCGTAACCGCAGTCAAGAGCACTCAATCTATCACCATGTCTTTTATGAACATTGTGGATTTTCCGGTGGTGGATATGATGTTCCCTGCGATGCTCCCACGAAGTATCACGTAGAAGCAGAAAGGTTAGAACAGGAATACTGGTCGTACGTTGAACAAGAGATTGAGAGTGAAAAAGCAAGTTACAGAGCAAAGTACGGCACTAAAGAATATAGAGATAAAGATAAGCAGCTTTTCAACTTGGTTGTAAGTTCTATAGAAAAAGTTTTGGCAAGCATTAGGCTAAATCAGGCCATCTTGCACGTAGAAACCGTGGGATTGTGTACATTTCTCGAACTTTCTAAGGATAATCTAACCAAAGTCAACGATTCGAGAGAGGAAGACTTGTCTGGGTATGATTGGTCAGAATATCAAAATGAAAAATATCAAGAATTCTTAGTAGAGATTGAGGAACAATTAACTAATGTAGTTAGACTTACTAAAGTTGAGCTGGACATTACTGATAAGGTTTAAAAATATCCTCCATCAC
>NZ_JAWPOP010000637.1:0-627 GCF_033344345.1 Vibrio sp. 1978 | reverse complement strand
AACACCACGGTAATCAGGTTAATCGCGTAACTGTCGAAGTAGCCCATGCTGGCATCGTGAGTTGAGAAGCCACCAATCGCAATAGTAGAGAAGCTGTGGCTGATGGCATCAAACGGCGTCATGCCCGCGAGCCAAAAAGCAACCGCACAAGCGATTGTCAGGCTTAAATAGATGTACCACAGCGCTTTTGCTGTCTCGGCTATGCGCGGGGTCATTTTGGTATCTTTCACTGGACCCGGAATTTCTGCGCGGTACAACTGCATCCCACCGATGCCCAACACTGGCAAAATAGCGACCGCGAGTACGATGATCCCCATTCCACCAAACCATTGTAGAAATTGGCGGTAGAACAAAATCGCTTTAGGTAACTCATCAAGGCCGACAATAACGGTCGCCCCTGTCGTGGTTAAAGCAGAGAAGGATTCAAAAAAAGCGTCAGTCACAGAAATGTTGGGATTATCTGCGATTAAAAATGGAAGCGAACCCGCGCTGCCCAAAACCGTCCAGAAAAGAACGACGATAAGAAAGCCATCACGTGATTTGAGCTAATGTTTATGCCGAAGGTTAGGAAACCAACACATCGCTCCACAAAAAAGCAGCACAAAAAAAGTCGTGACAAAAGGTACA
>NZ_JAWPOP010000636.1:0-627 GCF_033344345.1 Vibrio sp. 1978 | reverse complement strand
TTTAACAACCAAGATTTTGTGAATGACTTCACCAATGTGATTTTTGGTGATAATCAGCAAAGTGTAAAAGACTACTTCAGTAAGAATAGCTACGGACGTTACATTGTAGAGCCTGCGAAAGAAACGGAAGGTACGGCGAACGATGGTGTCATCGACCTTACGTTGGATATCGCTCATCCGAATTGCCACTCAAAAAATGATGCGACTTGTGACAGTAAGTTAAATGAGGCTTTTAAAGCCGCTTACGACAAGTTAGACCGTTATGTGGACTTGTCTACTTACGATTTGAATAACGACGACAAAATCACACCTGACGAATTGTCTGTGATGTTTGTATTTGCGGGGTATGACAAATCTGCCGGTTCGGTAAATACGCCGTACATTTGGCCTCATCGTTATAGTCATAATGCGATTGAGATCGATGGAAAGACCATTCGAGATTACTGCTTGTTTGCTGACTTCCAAGGTGATCATCAATCTACGATGGGCGTGATTGCCCATGAACTTGGACACTTGATGCTTGGTCTACCTGATTTGTACTCCTACAAACATTCCGGCTCTGTTGGCCAATGGGGATTAATGGGTGGCGGAAGCTGGGCAAGTAAACAAGGTGATACGTATGCAGGG
>NZ_JAWPOP010000635.1:0-628 GCF_033344345.1 Vibrio sp. 1978 | reverse complement strand
GAGAGCCACATAACGCTCAACCATGTATTGGAAGGATTTCATATTTGGACGCAGGTCATTGAGAAGACCGTAGCGCATCTCTCCTTTCCATCCTGTACGCAGAGGTATATTCGCAAACCAAGGAATCAGAGCTGATTTCGCTGATTTTGGCAGAATCTAAGCGTGGTCGTATTGCTTTTCACGCAATGATTTACCAATCTCTCTGCGGCCTAATAAATTAAACTCACCATGGCCTATCGGCATCTCGATTGCTTGGTGAATTTCTGGCATACGCTCAAGAATAGGCTTACACCAGCCGGGTGCAATAACATCAATTTGGCTTTCCGGGTGCAGTTGCTTTAGTGTGATGTAAAGAGATTGGGACATCACCATATCACCAACCCATGCTGGGCCAATAATTAGAATTTTTTTCATTTTTCAACTTGCCAGTCAGTGTTGTATCTCGGCTTAAAGAGATTGTAATAATTGTTGCCGTCTTCTTGTGAATGCAATAGCTGTAGCACCCACATATATTGTTCTGGTTTATCACCGACGAAGTATTCAATAGCTTCGTTACAGGTGCGGGCGTCTTGTTCTTCACCTTTGTCTAAATCAAATGCAGGCAAAATTTCGATATCGAATGTGCCAT
>NZ_JAWPOP010000634.1:0-628 GCF_033344345.1 Vibrio sp. 1978 | reverse complement strand
GTCAACGTCTAGACGTCTCAATGGCTGCGTAATTTTTATGTTTGGATGAAAGAAATAAGCTCATGGCATCTATCTTACTGATACCAAGAGCCTTTATTGAAAGTACATTTATAGCGACGATTTTGTTTTTTTTCGTTTAAGCAAGCCTAGGATCATCAATGCGAACACAACCGCGGCGCTCGCCCAGATTGCGTATTTGTAGTGGCTATATAAATGGCTGAGTGCGCTGAGGTGCTCAAATGCAAAATGCGTAAGTAAACTGAACACCAAAACCCAAATGGTGGCAGCGAGTGCGTTGCCGAGTAAAAACTCTCTGCGTGGCATTTTTGCTATACCACACGCCAGAGGCATAAATTGCTTCATCCCTTCAATAAATCGGCTGACCACCAAACAAGCAGGGCCATATTTTTGAATGGTGATTTGGAGTTTCTGCATTTTAGGGCCAGAGATGTAACCTTTTTTATCTAGCCATCCTTCAAAGTAGTAGCCAAGTAAGTAGCCACAAGTATTGCCTAAAAAGCAGCTGAGCCAAGATATAACCATAACCATACTCAGATTCATGACTTGTTCTGAGGCCAGAATTGACGCTGCGATCATCAAAGATTGCCCAGGCATGGGAATGCCAATA
>NZ_JAWPOP010000633.1:0-628 GCF_033344345.1 Vibrio sp. 1978 | reverse complement strand
AAACAGACAAGAAAAAGCCCCAACTGATAACAGTTGGGGCTTCAGTATTGTGATTGGTGGAGCAATAGCACCCTGAACCCAAAACCTTCTCGCTCAACCGGTAGTGGCTGATAACAACTCGTGAGGGCTATTGCGGGTTAAGCATTTAGCGATGTCTAGGGCCAGACTGGACGTCTGAACGCAAGCCGCTGATACTGTACATAACCACAGTATCAGCGGAGGATACCCATGTCGCTGGCAAGGAACGCCACGGCGAGTCAATCGCCCACTCAAACAAACGGTTACGAACGCCACCAACCCGACCAGACGCTGCTCTACCAGCTGGTTGAGCAGCACTACCCAGCCTTCAAAGCCTCACTCGAAGCCCAAGGTCAACACCTGCCTCGCTACATCCAACAAGAATTCAACGACCTCCTCCAATGTGGCCGTCTGGAGTATGGTTTCATGCGGGTTCGCTGCGAGGATTGTCATCACGAGCGTCTGGTCGCCTTCAGCTGTAAACGACGCGGCTTTTGCCCTAGCTGCGGTGCCCGCCGGATGGCCGAGAGTGCGGCGCTGCTGATAGACGAAGTCTTCCCCAAGGAGCCCATTCGCCAGTGGGTGCTCAGCTTTCCTTTCCAGCTACGCT
>NZ_JAWPOP010000632.1:0-628 GCF_033344345.1 Vibrio sp. 1978 | reverse complement strand
CAAGTTGACGTTTGCGGTCGCGGTAATTTGCGTAAGTGTTAGCGTCGCATTTGGATCGGTATCTAACGGTGACAGATCAATGGAAAATAATCCTTTTCCTTTGCGATATAAGTAGTAAACGTGATTATAAACATCGCCAACAAAAAACGTATGACTAGGCAAACCAGCGACATTCAGTGTTTCTGCTTGAAAGTCTTTCCCTAAACGGACGATTTTCAAGTTGGTGGTATCGTAGCCATAAATGTATCTGTCGGTGAAGTCGAACCCGACGGCATTGATCCCTGATGCCAAACCCACATCGTCAGCTAATAAAGTTGTGGAACCCGTAACCAGATTGACGCCATAAACTTGAACGGGAGTCGATTGGAATAAATACGCTTTGCTCGGACAAGTGTCGAAAGGCGCCGCATTCGCATAAGCGCTTACGAACAGTGATCCGAGTATTAGTGATGTTCTTTTCATGATTCGCCCTCTCATTGATTTGTTTTATATGCAATGAAAGGAGCGTGCCAATTCTTAAGTGTCTGTTTTTGATGGGTATTGACAGCTAAAAGTTCGAGGTTTTAATTTTGAATCTCAGAATAAGAAAAAAGCCCAACGTTGCGTTGAGCTTTTTGAGAATCGATTG
>NZ_JAWPOP010000631.1:0-629 GCF_033344345.1 Vibrio sp. 1978 | reverse complement strand
TGCAAATCGACATTGCTCACCGTCATTTTTGCATTGCGTGACGCAAAGAAGCCGACGTATTGCGAGTCTGAGTTTTGCATTTCAACGATATTGGCATTCGCGCCTTTTACCGCTTGCTCAACGAATTTTTCGCCATTACGGTAGCTGACTTTGAAACCATCATTGGTGCGTGTCAGCGTCATGCGGTAGGTTTCAGCCGTGCCGTAAGGCACCCCTTCCACATAATCGACACGGCTTAAACGGTTACCCGGCGTTCCCCAAGGTTGATAAACGCCTTCACGAAACGATGCGTTGATGTTGGTCATGCCATCGTTCGTGCGGGTGTGAGAACGCATTAGGTTCATCACCATGTTCGATGCAGACGGAAACTCTTCATGGCCCTCAGGTTGCGGCACTAAACGCTCGGCACCTAGAATGTCGCGCACCATCAAACCTGCGCCTTCTTGGCGGTTTGGTGTCGCGCCTGTTTCCGGGCCAAGCTGTTCAAGCACCACATCGGCACTGAGGGTAAAGTTCACATCAGTTGGTAGCTCGGTGTAGTAAAAGGTGAGTCCTTCATGCGAGTTAGCTAACTTGCCGCCGCGGCTTTCAATGGTAAATGTGGACGCTAACTTACCAGCAGCGACAAC
>NZ_JAWPOP010000630.1:0-629 GCF_033344345.1 Vibrio sp. 1978 | reverse complement strand
CATAAAGCCAAAGAAATTAATGGTTAAAGTTAGATGACCCAAAACCCAATTCCTCAAGCCACATCTCCTCTAGCGATGTGGCTTGATTATTTATCAAATATTCATTCCTCAGCTATCGATTTAGGCTTAGACCGCGTTCAAGCGGTAGCGACAAAAGCCAATCTCACCAAACCTGCTCCCACCGTAATCACTGTTGCCGGAACCAATGGCAAGGGCTCAACGTGTGCGCTAATGGAAGCGATCTTACTCGACGCTGGCTATTCGGTAGGCGTTTACAGTTCTCCTCATCTGATCCGTTATAACGAGCGTGTGCGCATTAATGGTGTAGACGTGGAAGATGCTAAGCACTGTGAAGCGTTTGACTATGTAGAAAAACAACGTGGTAACATCAGTTTAAGTCTGTTCGAGTTCGGCACGCTTGCAGCGCTGCGTATTTTCCAAGTCGAAAACGTCGATGTAGTGCTTCTTGAAGTTGGTTTAGGTGGGCGATTAGATGCAACAAACGTCGTTGATCACGATGTGTCAGTGATCACCAGCCTGGCGATCGACCATGTAGATTGGCTTGGTGACGACATCAATGTTATCGGCTTTGAAAAAGCGGGCATCTACCGCGCAGGTAAACCCGCGAT
>NZ_JAWPOP010000629.1:0-629 GCF_033344345.1 Vibrio sp. 1978 | reverse complement strand
TTTGCAAGGCCGCCTAGGGCCAGAGATTAAAGAATTTCGTCAGGAGCGCCGTACTTTACAGCTTGCAACGGTAGACAGCGAAGGCCGTCCGAACGTAAGTTACGCGCCTTATGTTCAGAATCAGGAAGGTTACTTCGTTTTGATCTCTCAGATTGCTCGCCATGCTCGAAATCTGCTAGAAAATCCAAACGTTTCACTGATGATGATCGAAGATGAAGATTCATCCAAACAGCTTTTTGCACGTAAGCGTCTGACGTTTGATGCGGTCGCAACGGTTGTTGAGCGTGATACTGAAATGTGGCAATTGGTCGTTGGTCAGATGAAAGCGCGTTTCGGTGACATCATCGACGGTCTAAGCCAGCTTGAAGACTTTGTACTGTTCAACCTAAAAGCTGAGAAAGGTTTGTTCGTAAAAGGGTTCGGTCAAGCGTATCAAGTCTCAGGCGATGACTTGGTTGATTTTGTGCATCTACAAGAAGGCCACAAGAAAATCGAAAACGCCTAATGCGGACGTCGTTTTTATGATTACTAAGAGGGAGTTAGGTTATACTGACTCCCTTTTTTACATTGGAACAACAGCATGAGACCTGTAAGCAAGGAACTGAGCGAGATCTGTTATCCCTTTATTT
>NZ_JAWPOP010000628.1:0-630 GCF_033344345.1 Vibrio sp. 1978 | reverse complement strand
GTATCGGATTTATTGGTGGACAAGACGAACCCAACACCGCAGACATTCGTGAAAATGCGTTTGTGGACTACGGCAGTCTAAAAGGTGTGGTTTCTGAAAACGACATTTATCGTGGCGATTTCTCTAGCTTGTCCGGTTATGACTTAGCGAAAGAGATGCTGGCCAAAGGCGATTTCCCAAAAGCGATGTTCATTGCTTCGGACTCCATTGCGATTGGTGTGTTACGAGCAGTGCATGAGTTTGGTTTAAACATTCCTGATGATATTGCGCTGATCAGCGTGAACGACATTCCTACCGCGCGTTTTACCTTCCCTCCTCTATCTACCGTTCGTATTCATTCTGAAATGATGGGTATTCAAGGCGTGAACTTGTTAGTAGAAAAATACCGTGACGGACGCGCACTGCCCCTTCAAGTGTACGTTCCAAGCAAGCTCAAGCTACGCGGCACAACTCGATAAAAACCCCCTCAAAACTGCTCAAATAAGGCACTGAATTTTCAGTGCTTTTTTATTTCTTCTTTTACTTTCTACCGAATTTTTACTGTTTTTACTTTCCAAAACAATCTAGAACGCATTCCTTTACGCTGATCACATCTTGCTCAACATTGGTCATTTAAAACGTGACCAAGTT
>NZ_JAWPOP010000062.1:0-3393 GCF_033344345.1 Vibrio sp. 1978 | reverse complement strand
TTCTTGGATGGTTGGCAACTTTCGAAAGGAGCTCGCTTGGAATACGACAAAGCGGTCGAGATGGGTAAGCAGCTGGTCACCAAGCCGTTGCTTGAGTCTAAAGTCGCTTAAAGGTAGGGAAGATGATAAAAGTCAGCCTGGATGTAGTCCCGACACTGAATGCCGCACTTATTCCACTAAGCCCAAACAAAGAGGCGATTCAACGTTTGCTGGTGGACGGTAAGATTGGTTTAGTTTCTCCCAATCAACGTCTGGCCACAAAGACTGCGGGAGGGTTGTCTTCGGATGACCTCTCTTTGGTGGCGTTCTTCGCTCATGAAGATGTGCAACTGCTTCTCGGTAGTACAGCTAAGTATGTTGATACGATTTCCGAGTGTCAGCTAAAGGATGAAGGTTACTGCAATCATAATCTGAAAACTCGGGTAACCGGCGAGGGAGCGATTCGTTTGTGTTGGCATCACGACAACATGGCCGATGACAGTCACCAGGCATTTTCGATAGCCCGAAAGAATACGGTTCGCCACGGTTTGATGGTTGTCTCTCGCCAGCTGCATGGTGAAGTAAGGAGTATTACTGATGTTGATTTGTGCTGGTGGGCCGTTCGCAATGACGTGTATGCGTTACTTCCGCAGTCTGTTCTCGATCGTCAGTTCAAGCGAGAAGAGGGAAGCAAGCGAGTGGGAGTACTGGGAAACGTGGATACAGATGCCAGGTATGTGTTCGAAGGTCAGCGTGAACAACTACAACGCTTGGCAAAGCCAGTTCTAAAACTGGTCATCGATGACGATCCACCAGCGATGTATCTAAGAAAGCCAAAACCAATCCGTTGGGAGAGTGAAAAGTACTTATCGTTCGTACGCAAGTTACCCTGCCGTGTTTGCGGAAAAACTGCAGGTATTGCTCACCACCTAATTGGCCACGGAGAAGGAAAGATGGGAAGTAAGGCCTCGGATTTGTTCACCATCCCACTTTGCCATGATCACCACCAGCAACTTCACCACGATGTGAATACCTGGGAACGTCAACACGGCGATCAGCTCTGGCATGTGAAAGAGACTATTAATAGGGCGCTGGTTGTTGGGGCGTTGGGTAAAAGCTAATTTATTAATCTGTACAGTTTCATATCTTAGCCACGTAATTGGCTCCTATTGAGAAAGGCTAAAACAAGCCACGTCGCATCAACCTTTGTACACTCCTGATTGGATAAGTATTTTGATAGCTGGTTGGTACTACACCTGAATTCTTATAAAACTATATTAAACAGGCTAATAAAATTATAAAATCTAAGGAGTCAGATGGTTAGCCATTTTTCTAATGGTAATAACTTTAAGAAAAATTTAAATTAGATTTAAGGATTAGAATGCGTCAGCAGATATTTAGCTTACAAGTGTTTCGAGGACTAGCAGCTTTGGCCGTTGTTGGGCATCACACAGTCACTTCGACGGGAGCATTTGTTGGTGAGATGCCAAGATGGGTACACAATACGATAGGACAAGGTAACTTTGGGGTGGATTTTTTCTTTGTGTTGTCTGGATTTATTATTATGTATATTCACCAACATGATGACAAATCAATAAACAGTGTTTCAAGCTATCTGAAAAAACGTTTTTTAAGGGTGTTCCCAATATACTGGTGTGTCGCGATCCCATTGGCTTTAGCTTATTCCTTATTACCTGCTCTTTCTGCGTCAGGCGGTCGTGAAATAAACCTTATCAGTTCTCTCCTTCTACTACCTGGGGAAGGCGTTCCTATCCTAAGTGTTGCTTGGACATTAATCCACGAAGTGATGTTTTACTCCATCTTCTTACTATTTTTCATAAATAATAGGGTATTCCTTTCATTTATCTTATTGTGGGTAGCATCTATTCTAGCCCTTAACGCTCTGGGCGAAGTCCCAAGTGGCGCGGGACGCTACTTTTTCTCCTTACTGAATGTAGAATTTGTAATAGGCATGGGAGCTGCTCTTTACCTAAAACGTATGAATAGCCAACGTTTTTCTGCTTTATTCGCAATAAGCGGTATTACACTAGGCATTATCAGCATCTACCTAATAAACATTGGAGGCGATGTAGCTATCCGTCTTTGTTTTGCCCTGGGAATGGCGATGCTGATTATTGGTGCTGCTGGTTTTGAACGTCAAAAAGCGTTGGTATGGCCTAGCTTTTTAGTTTTATTAGGAAATGCCAGCTATTCAATCTATCTCGTTCATAACCCAGCTCTTTCTATTACCCAGAGACTATTTGGAAAAGTAGGAGCTTCATGGGAAATCAGCTTACTTGGCGGAATACTTATAACCACTTTATTTGGTGTTATATTTCACCTTGTTGTTGAAAAGAACGTTTTAAATAAAAGTCAAAAAGTATTTAAACCTAGACCAGCCTAAACCATAAAACTAGGGGGAGCTATCCACTCTCCTTTTTACGCATGGCGGTAAATCGTCGAGAATTCGAGAATGAACCACAAGGAGTCTGCTACTCTTTCTCTGTTGCGATGCAGATTTTGCATTAGCGCCTTGTTCCGGCAATTCTCTATTGTTTTAATGACGTTTGTTTTATAACCAAACCACATTATTCTTAGAATCTTGGTCAGCATTCTTATCCAGGTAGTGCTTTACCTCTCCATTATAAAGCAGGATAAAGCACCTTCCGTTTAGATACGTTCCTACCAAGTAGTGGTATCTTGGGATGGTATAAACAACTTCGTACCCGTCATCATCAGAGCAGAGTGCGGACACATCCATAATCTTCAGTCGCCTTACACCCACAACGTTGCCTACTTCCATATAGCCGCCAAAAGGGATTGTCTTCCAGTCTCCACTGGCCATTAATACCGACACATTATCTTCAGTGCTGTTGTAACCGCATGGGCCATCAGGACCAATCCTGTATATGCGGTGGCCTACCAGGCGTTGAATCGTCTTGTACATTTCAAAAAGGGATTATCATTTAACTGTGTATATATACAGTTTATCATTGGTGGTTGAGCTGTCCAATTTGATTGATTCAACATTGTGGTGAGGGGAAATAAGATTATGGGTTTGTGTGTAAACATCGAAAAGTGGCAGATGCCAGCGGCGATCGGTATGGCGACAGAGGCTATTCGCGCTAAGTACAACGAAGGCGCTGGTGGCGGTGGTTTTGGCATGGCTGATATTGAAATGGCCTCGAAGCTGGATGCCGGTAAGGTGCTTTCTGCATTGGATCAGATTAATGGTGTACACCCTCACTTATCTGATTGGGCGTTCTTTGCCTATGCTTCGCCACTTTGGAATTCACAAGGCCTGACTCATCGCTTTATTGAACACCTGCTGAATGACTGGCTCATGGAGTGCTGTTTTACAGGTATTACTCTTCAAGCAAAGGTGGTGAAACGTATCGAAGCTATTCTTCCTTT
>NZ_JAWPOP010000627.1:0-630 GCF_033344345.1 Vibrio sp. 1978 | reverse complement strand
TCATCATTTGTGTTGTTTTTCATTTGAGCAATCACAGAATAAAAACATGTGCTTCATGAAGACTTCCCATCTTCTCAATTTGTCTCCTACCTTTTATCACTCATAAGAGGTCATACCACAAGGAGATAACTTTGAAACTCAAACTCATAGCAGTGTTGCTTTTTACTCTAATTACCCTGCCGATTGCTTCAGCCAACGCCGCCACTAGCTATACGCAAACCAAATACCCCATTGTGTTGATTCATGGTTTATTCGGCTTTGACTCGCTGGCTGGCGTGGATTATTTCTTTGGTATCCCTCACTCATTAACCAAAGATGGCGCTACAGTTTATGTGGCACAAGTTTCTGCGACAAACAGTAGCGAAGCCCGCGGTGAGCAGCTTCTTTCTCAAGTCGAAACCTTACTCGCCGCCACAGGTGCTAGCAAAGTGAACCTCATTGGTCACAGCCATGGTGGCCCAACAGCGCGTTATGTAGCCTCTGTACGCCCTGATTTAGTGGCTTCTGTCACCAGTATCGGCGGAGTGAACAAAGGCTCAAAAGTCGCAGACTTAGTACGTGGCACCGTTCCAGAAGGATCGGGGACAGAACAGTTGGCCGTTAAACTCGCGCAGGGGTTAACCACTCTGA
>NZ_JAWPOP010000626.1:0-630 GCF_033344345.1 Vibrio sp. 1978 | reverse complement strand
AGCGACATTTTTCTTCGCCACCGGCGATACCAACTACGCGGCAGCCTTTGATTTTACCGATTTGACCAACTGTCGCGCCGACAGGGCCCGTTGCCGCAGCAACTACAATGGTTTCACCTGGTTTTGGCTGGCCAATATCCAACAACCCCATGTATGCGGTAAAGCCAGGCATGCCAGCAACACCCAGAGCGTATGATGGGTTTTGTGGCTCTTTGCCTAATTTAATCACCATCTCTCCGGTAGAAATTGCGTAGTCTTGCCAACCCACGGTGTACGCAAGTACCCATTCACCCGCTTCATAGTCCGGGTGGTTGGATGCTTCTACCTGACAAACGGTGCCGCCAATCATCACATCGTCTAGCGCTACTGGTTCTGCATAAGATTCTGCATCGCTCATGCGACCGCGCATGTATGGATCTAGAGAGAGGTAAACCGTTCTCAGCAGCATTTCTCCTGCCTGTGGAACAGGTTTTGCTACTTCTTCTAGGCGAAAGTTTTCAGTTGTAGGAGCACCATGCGGGCGTGATGCTAGGACGGTTCTGCGATTGGTTGCGTTAGTCATGTTTATCTCACTTATAGATTAGACCGGTCGTCTAGTGTTCGTTCCAAAATATCCCGCTCTTAGAGCGG
>NZ_JAWPOP010000625.1:0-630 GCF_033344345.1 Vibrio sp. 1978 | reverse complement strand
TAGCAAAATTTGCTCTGCCTTCTGCTGATAGCCCAGCTCCAACCAAAGCTGAGTCATGCTGTTTGCCACTTCAAGCTCCCGTGCGTGAACTTGCAGAGACAAACCATCGGCTTGTTGATTGGCTTTCTTTTGTTGAAGATCGAGCGTCGAGCCACGTTCGAACTGGTGCAGCAAACCGACGGAGGTATTGGTCATCGGATCTTCGTCAAATTTGAAGCTATCGACAGGCAAACCACCAAAACCGACTTTCAGTTTCGGGTCCATCAAGGTTGCGCTGGCTACGCCTGTTTCACGCATCGCTTCCGATTGAGCATAGAATTGCTTGCGGTTGCCATCGTTGCTCAAGGCAATGCTAATGAGGTTTGCTAGCTCATTGGTTGATTGGGCTTGGATTGACTGAGCTTGCGCTTCTTGTTGTGCTTTCGTATTGGCTGGCGATTGTGCCACCACATTGAAAGCTGGTAGGGCAACCAGAGCCAGTGAGCATACTGGTGCCACTAAGCGATTTGGGTTGAATTCCATAATTTACATCCAAATTGATACCAAGCTCTTTTGCGTTTCGGGAACGATTGAACCGAGCGGGAGAGCGTTGGTGTTTGCCAAACGGATGACGTGCTTTTTTATCGCCAA
>NZ_JAWPOP010000624.1:0-630 GCF_033344345.1 Vibrio sp. 1978 | reverse complement strand
ACTAAAGGCCATTACCCTGATGGCCCGTTCAACCGCGGTGCAAACAGCAAGAGCAGTAAAATTGGCTTGGTGACTACTCACGTGGTTGATGAGGTGAACTTCTTCGATGGCGGTGAAATTCTGACGAAACAACCAGACATTCGTTTTGGTCGTTTGAACTTTAAGGATGTTGGCGGAAATCAGGGCATGAAGATCAAAGTGCCATTGGACGTAGAGGTGTGGCAAAACGGTAGATTTGTTACAAACTTAGATGACAACTCGACAACCGCAAATGGTGCGTACTACACCAGCACGCCTATTTGGTCGAACGCACCGGTAAATAACGCCCAGTTATCTGGTGTTGCTAAGATGAGTGTTGGCAGAACCAACGACATCATTGCAAGCCAAATTGACGCGGCAAGAGAACAAATTCAGTTCAGCCTAAATCTAGATCACTCAGGCAACCAACTGCCTTGGCTCAAATATGACTGGGAAACTTCGACTCCCGAAGAAGAAAACCCGCCAACAATAGTCACGTTTGGTATTCACCGTGGAAACGATCGCATTATCTATCGTGGTGAGCCGAATATGCTCGGTTTAAATTAGCCTCTTAAACCAACACTAGACGGCAAATAAAAAGAGCCCCTCAAT
>NZ_JAWPOP010000623.1:0-630 GCF_033344345.1 Vibrio sp. 1978 | reverse complement strand
CGATAGCGCTTTAGGCAAATCATCAAACGATCAAGACGCCTTAACCGCTGGTGTTAGCTTTTCTCAAACACTTTATAACCGTGCATCTTGGATTTCTCTAGACACAGCAGAGAAAAGCGCTCGTCAAGCAGACGCAACTTACGCAGCAACCCAACAAGGTTTGATCCTTCGTGTCTCTCAAGCGTACTTCGAAGTATTGCGCGCTCAAGACAACCTAGTATTTGTTCGTGCAGAAAAAGCAGCCGGGGGTCGCCAACTAGAACAAACACAACAACGCTTTGAAGTTGGTTGGTCGGCAAGTACTGACGTTCACGACGCACAAGCTCAGTACGATGCAGTACTAGCGGATGAAGTGTTGGCAGAAAATGATCTGATCAACAGCTACGAATCGCTACGTGAAATCACAGGTCAAGAACACAAAAACTTAAACGTTCTTGATACTAACCGTTTCTCTGCAACACGTACGAACAGCCCTGCTGAAACGTTGATCGATGAAGCGAAAACGAAGAACCTTAGCCTATTGTCAGCTCGTATTTCTCAAGACATCGCACGCGACAACATCTCACTGGCTAGCTCTGGTCACCTACCAACTTTATCTCTAGATGGTGGTTACAACTACGGTGATTATTC
>NZ_JAWPOP010000622.1:0-630 GCF_033344345.1 Vibrio sp. 1978 | reverse complement strand
ACTCTCCAGCTCCTGTGGTCACACCCGAAATTCACAATCGCATCATGGAAGACGTCATTTACCCAACGGTACGTGGCATGGCATCTGAGGGGAACCCATACACAGGTTTCCTATACGCGGGTCTGATGATCGACAAAGATGGCACTCCGAAAGTGATCGAGTTCAACTGCCGCTTTGGTGATCCAGAGACACAACCAATCATGATGCGTATGGAATCGGATCTTGTAGATCTATGCTTAGCAGCAATCGACGAGAAGCTTGATCAAGTGGAATCTAAATGGGATCCACGCGCATCTATCGGTATCGTGCTAGCAGCCGGTGGCTACCCAGCAGCGTACAACAAAGGTGACGTGATCTCTGGCCTGCCTCAAGTTGAAATTGAAGGCGAGAAAGTCTTCCACGCGGGTACAGACAATAAAGATGGCGACATCGTGACAAATGGTGGTCGCGTATTGTGTGCAACTGCATTGGGCAACAGCGTATCAGAAGCACAGCAACGCGCATACGAGCTAGCAAAACAGATCAGTTGGGATGGCATGTTCCATCGTAATGACATCGGCTACCGTGCTATCGCTCGCGAGCAAGAAAAATAATAACAACTTCAGTTGGCTAAAAAGACAAAAGGCGCAT
>NZ_JAWPOP010000621.1:0-631 GCF_033344345.1 Vibrio sp. 1978 | reverse complement strand
ACCAATTCATACAATGGACCAGATGAAATCACGAAGCCGCCGACATGCTGAGAAAGATGACGATGAAAACCAATGATCTCATTCACCAGTTGGATAAACTGCTGACCTTTTAGCGATTCCGGTTGCAAACCAAGCTCAATAATTTGTGCTTGCCAACCTTGGCTACGGTCTCGGCGGTTAACATTTTTGATGAAAAAATCCAATTGGGTCTCTTCAATACCTAACGCTTTTCCGACCTCACGTACCGCACTTTTGAAGCGATAACTGATCACTGTTGCGGCAAGAGCGGCACGCTCACGCCCGTATTTTTTATAAATGTATTGAATGACTTCTTCACGGCGCTCGTGTTCGAAGTCAACGTCGATATCTGGTGGCTCTCTGCGTTCCTTACTGATAAATCGTTCGAACAAGACGGAGATTTGTCTTGGATCGACGGCGGTGATTTCTAAGCAGTAACACACGACGGAATTCGCCGCTGATCCTCGGCCTTGATAAAGAATGCCTTGCTGTTTAGCAAACATGACGATGTCATGAATGGTTAAAAAGTAATAATGGTACTTGAGGTCTTCTATCAACCTCAGTTCGTTTTCGATGGTTTGGTTGATGTCCTCCGGCACGCCTTCAGGAAAGC
>NZ_JAWPOP010000620.1:0-631 GCF_033344345.1 Vibrio sp. 1978 | reverse complement strand
CGCAACATGGATTCCAAGCGAAAAGACAAGACCCGTTTTTTCAGGAGGGAGCCGGTTATGATCGTAAACCCAGAGACCAAAGCAAAGGTTCTCCGGTATGCGATGGGCAACCCTGGGAATTTATCCATCACAAAGCTGGCGGTCGCGCTGGATTACGATGCGGTAGATGCTCTGGGTGTTCGTTTTAAAGACACTGTAAATCTTGAGGTTCGCAGAGCCAGGCGCTGGGAAGTCTGGCAGTGGTTCTGGAACCATCCGGATCAAAGTGTCCAACTGTCAATCAAATTGGGCGTGGTTGGCGCTGTGTTGGGAGTCATGGGCTTCCTGACTGGCGTAGCTCCGTACCTCTTGGGATAAACCAATAAAGCCGTTAACGGGCAATGTAAGTCCGGAGACGGCTTGCATTGCTCTCTCGAAAGTGGAGAGTCAAATGAACACATTAGAACAACTTGTAAATCAGAGAGTGCTTGAGGAAGGTCTGAAAAAGGCGAAGCCATTGGCCGCGCAAATGGGGCTTGAATCTGTACCTGATGAGATGCTTGAAATGATCTGCCCAAACTTGAACTACTCTGGGCAGTTTACGCCAGCTCTGTACGCGAGATTTCAAAGCGTAAAGCGATTACTGAAAGAG
>NZ_JAWPOP010000619.1:0-632 GCF_033344345.1 Vibrio sp. 1978 | reverse complement strand
TATGGTGTCAGGAAAAGTGTGAACGACAAATATACACGCGTTACATACATTGGAAAATACTAAATTACACTGATTTACGCATTAGCGAAGCGAGCGTGCCAGCTCTTACCAGCCTTTGAAAATAGAATCACCAACGCTGGTAGCAATACCCACATATGAATAGCAATCAATGTTTGTGGATCAAACGGCAAACGCTGTAAGGTACCCACTAACAAACCAGAACCGCTCATTTGGAACAAACCAAGTAGCGCCGCGGCTGTGCCCGCTTTATCACCGAATGGTTCCAACGCCTTGCCCGCGGCGCCGCCAAGAATCAAAGCAAAACCAACGGACGACATAAAGATTGGCAGCATGAACGACAGCGCCGTGTTTTGGCCATTCATCACCAGCATCACCACACCAGCCAGAGCCAACGTCGAGATACCAACCACAAGCGTGTTGTGTGTGCCAAAACGTTCCATGAACTTCGGTGCCAACATACAGCCAGCGATGTTGATGACCGCGTTAATGCCAAACCAGAATGTGAACTCATTCATTGAAAGGCCCATGCCTGTCATCAATACCGACGGTGCTGACGTCACGTAAGCTAAGATAACCGCCATGGCCATCAAACATAGTGACGCGTGGAAAAT
>NZ_JAWPOP010000618.1:0-633 GCF_033344345.1 Vibrio sp. 1978 | reverse complement strand
GGTCACATTGGCGAAAGAGCTCCATGAGCCGCTAAAATCGCAGATGAACTTAGCAAGAAACTACTACTTCAAGGACCGGCATGTACCCGGATACGCAGGTGTTTACATCTCTGAAGGTTTGCGCCGTAAATATCCGAATGCAGAATTAGATTTCAATTGGCACTTTTTGTTTCCGTCTAACAAGTTAAGTGTCGACAAAGAGACAGGACAACTGCGAAGACATCATATAAATGAAAGCGCAATTCAAAGAGCGGTAAAGCGCTCCGCGCTCGATGCAAGCATAGAAAAAACGGTTACCTGTCACACGTTAAGACATAGCTTTGCAACGCATTTATTGGAATCTGGTGCCGATATTAGAACAGTACAAGAGCAGCTTGGTCACACCGATGTAAAGACCACCCAAATATATACCCACGTGATTGAGAGAGGTGCAGGCGGAGTCCTAAGCCCTTTATCAAGTCTTTAAAAAAACAAAAGCCACCTGGTTGGTGGCTAGTATCATAAGCTGGTGATGAGTTAGTGACGCTCACCAAGTTTAACCATTCCTTTTGAGTCAAACCACAATGCTTGCGAGCGGCGACGACCAATAAGAATTGGACCATCATCATAGAACAAAAAGTTCTTCCAATGCTT
>NZ_JAWPOP010000061.1:0-3800 GCF_033344345.1 Vibrio sp. 1978 | reverse complement strand
AAGTTGAACTGCTCCTGTGGATGTGGGAGCAACAAAGTGAGCCAATCAGCATTAGACCAGCTGCAGAAGGTTCGTGATGAGTTTGGTAAGGCTATGGTCGTTCGCTCTGGATATCGATGTGAAAAGCATCCGAGTGAAGCCGGTAAAGAAAAGCCCGGGCAACACTTCAACGGCGTGGCCTTTGATATCGCTTGCAATAACGGTTTTGATCGCCTTCGTCTTGTAGAGATTGCTCGCAAGCATGGCGCGAAAGGAGTTGGGATTGCAAAAACCTTTGTTCATCTGGATTGGCGGGAAGGGTTACCCGTAATGTGGACTTACTAACAAGCGACCAGAACGGTCGCTTTTTTAATGGAGAAAGGAAATGAAAAAACTGTATGAGTTTACGGTCGCAGTGGTGGCTCTGCTGTTTGCGTCTGTCGCTCTGGCGAGTTCGGGAATGATGGAGCCCGACACACCAGCCTGGGCGGTAGCTGCGTTTGGCTTTGTCGCAACAGTAGTCGGAGTTGTTGCTCAGATTGATGCGCAAGTGCCTGAAGAGTTCAAACGAAAGTGGCCGTGGTGGCTACGCTGGGTTTGGAATACAGCAGCTGGCAACTATAAGCACTCACAGAATATCGGAAGTTAGTTGTGGGCTGGGCATCGTCGGTCCCGATTATTGGGACGCTAATCCTTAAAGCCATTGAGGTTTGGGAGCGTCTTCAACGTGCCAAGCAAATTGAGCATCAGGAGCAAGAGTATGAAGATATCAAGCAAGATGCTAAAAGCCGCCATGCTCAGCGGTTTGGTCCTAGTAGTGGGCGGATGCGCGACAAGCCGTGATGTGTTTGTTCCTCCATGCAAGCCAGCAGCTCCTGTTCTTGAGTGGTACGAGCCTGACCAAGGTGGGATTTATTACCCGGAGCGCAGCGTCACTAACCTGATGTTGTACATCGAGCAGCTCAATGACTGCATTGACTACTACCAAGTTAATCCTGGTTAGTTCAACTATCCGGTAATTCCGGATAGTTGCCGAGTGTTCTTACTGGCTGCACTTGTTATCAGTTAAGCCAGCATGTGATTGCGACGAATCCCGCATGCATCCGATAGGAAGGGATAAGGATCGGTTAGCGCCCGATAGTGCATAAGTAGCTAACGATGATGAGATAGGCCACTGGCTGCCTTAAAGCCAGCTCTAACACCGCCAACGGCAACGTTTTGCTAGTGACTTGTGACGTCGTCGAGCGTCGCCAGGCTTCGGCCATTGAACAGCAGTGCCCACGGCGGTGACCCTTTAAATATCCTTTGTGTATTTAGTGAGTATTCAAAGGATATTTGATTATGCCTCCACGTACCCCTAAGCCTTGTCGTCATCCACATTGCGGTCGGCTGACTAATGACAAGAGTGGTTACTGTGATAAGCACCGCAACACTGGTTGGGAAGTTCATCAAGCGGGCCGCAACCGACATCAGCGTGGTTATGGCAGCGAGTGGGATAAGAAGCGCCGCATCATTCTTAAGCGAGATAAGTATCTATGCCAAGAGTGTTTGCGTGGTGGTCGAGCCGTTCCCGCCAAAGATGTTGACCATATCAAGTCTAAGGAACATGGCGGAACAGATGAAGACAGCAACCTGGAGGCACTATGTCGTGCATGTCACAAGGCAAAAACTGCACGGGAACGCATGAAACCACGACAATAAAACGCAAAGAAGTGATCGTTTGTCAGATCAAATTGGCGTTTTGGGTACCGATTTATTTAAAAACCTTGGTGCTGTTATGTTGGTTGTTTGGTACCTACCCAGATCCTGTCAGAGTCACTCAGACGATAACAAAAGGTACTAAGGTGATAACACCTCGAACCAATAAGGTAAAAGGTATCACAGCGATATTAGGTCGCTTGTTATTACCGTTCTCACACATAGAGGGGCGGGGTAAATCTCTGTAGCCTTTTCGATGGGGACCGCAGCCTCAGACAAATTTTTATACGCAATAAATAAGGATCTTTTTTTGACGCGCGAGATCACACATTTTCGCGGTTGAGTTTTGAGAGGAAATTGTATGGCACGAGCAGCTGGAGGTGGTCGCAAAGGAGGCAAAAGCACTTTGCCATCTGCACCTGCCCACGAAGCATTGATAAGAATCGATCCGCCGGAAGAGTTACGTGATGACAACGCGCTGGCGATTTGGCAGACACAAAGCCGTGTACTGATGGACAGGAAAATTCTGACTATCGACCATGGACCTTTGTTGTTGGCTTATTGCAACAGCTTCTCTTTGTACCTTCAAGCTGAGTTGGAAGTCTCTCGAGAAGGGCTGACCGTTGATACACCGATGGGAGGACAAAAGAAAAACCCTAGCGTGAATGTTCGCCAGGATGCGTTGGCGAGTATGGTTCGTATTGGCAGTTTACTTGGACTAGACCCGTTATCCATTCGACGGATGACTGGTGGGGGCAGCGGTAGCAAGGACAGCGACGAAAACGAATTCGACGAATTCTTACCAGCGAGATAAGTATGGCTAAGTATCCGAACGTAAACGCCGCCGCGAAGTACGCGCGTGACGTGGTCAGCGGTCGGATCGTAGCTTGTAAGTATGTTATCCAGGCATGTCAGCGACATTTGGATGATCTCGAAAAGAGCAAAAGCAAAGCCTATCCGTACCGGTTTAACAAAGACAAAGCCGAAGGGGTTTGTCGTTTTATTCAGTTGCTTCCACACACGAAAGGTAAATGGGCAAAGAAACCCCTCAAAGAACGCCGCATCAGTCTGGAACCGTGGCAGTTGTTTATCCACGCGGTTCTCTATGGTTGGGAGCGAAAGAAAGACAAGCATCGTCGGTTTAGAGTGGCTTACGTTGAGGTGCCACGAAAGAACGGCAAAAGCATCATTGCGGCAGGAAACGGACTGTGGATGTTCGCACCCGACAATGAGTATGGCGCTGAGGTTTACTGTGGCGCAACCACAGAGAAGCAGGCCTGGGAGGTGTTTAAGCCTGCTAAGAAAATGGCTGAAGCTCTGCCGAACCTGCGTCGCTCATTCATGATTGACGTCATGGCCAAGAAGATGGAACGGCCAGACGGCAGCATCTTTGAACCAGTGATAGGTGACCCGGGTGATGGTTCCAGTCCTCATTGTGCGATAGTCGATGAGTATCACGAGCATGATGGTCCTGAACTGTACGACACCATGTCGACAGGGATGGGTGCTCGCGAACAGCCGTTAATCTTTGTGATCACAACATCGGGTTACAACATCGCGGGTCCTTGCAAAGACTTGCATGATGACTTGGTCAAAATCTTAGAAGGTACCACTGACGACGATGAAGTCTTTGGCATCATCTACACGATTGATGAAGGCGATGATTGGACTGACCCAGCAGTACTGGCCAAAGCCAACCCAAACTTGGGGATCTCCGTGGATGAGGATTGGCTCAGAAGTCAGCAGTTGCGCGCGATCCGCAATCCTCGATATGCCAATACCTTCAAAACCAAGCACCTTAACCAGTGGGTTTCGGCCTCAAGCGCATTTTTCAACATGGAGGATTGGAAGGCCGCTGAAGATACCAGTCTGATGATTGACGATTTCCACGACAGCTCATGTTGGTTGTCACTGGATTTGGCATCGAAAATCGATATCTGTAGCCAGGTGATGCTGTTTACACGTAAGGATGAGCGAGGCCAACTGCATTTTTACATCTTCTCAAAGCACTACTTACCAGAAGAAACTGTGTTCGACCCAGACACTAAAAACCGCAAGGTCTACCAGAAGTGGGTGGCGACACCATGGTTGAACAGTGGTGGCAGTGCATTGATTTCAACGGA
>NZ_JAWPOP010000617.1:0-633 GCF_033344345.1 Vibrio sp. 1978 | reverse complement strand
GTCGATGGGCACAACGAGCTGGTAGTCAGCTTTTTGTCCAGAATGGTAAGCCTGAGTGACGAGGAAAAGCAGACAGTATTGTCCTGCCTTCCGGACACCGGCAAACAAACAATCACCCAGCTCTATGAGGCGCTGCGTTCTCAAGGGCACCAGGATCTTGCAGAGAAAGTCGAACCATACCTCCAGCAGGGGGTGTTTGGGCCGATCTTCGATAACGCCAAGTCCAAGGTGTTCGTTCGGGACGAAGCGCCTTTTTTCCTCATGGATGAAAATCCTTTGAACTGGGATGACGCTAAAGCATTCAATCGCCTACGTATGAGTACGACCTGTGTTCTTGGCCGTGGCGGCTGGACTATCGGTGAGCGCTTTGATGACCGCTTTGATACCGAGGTGGGCGGAACACAGCTTATCGTCACTCAGTCACTCAACGAAAAAGGTGAGATTGAAGGAGGACTTCCTACCTCGATGTCGCTGAATGACTTTGCTGAGTTCCCTAAACAGCCAAGGCCTCCTCAAATAGTCGATTACCAGGAAGACAAGCGATACACGCTTGAGGAAGCGGAAGCTATCCCTGAGCTCGCACCAGTGGTTCAGCGTCTGAAAGAGCGCATCGAAGAGTATGAGGAGAGAAGA
>NZ_JAWPOP010000616.1:0-634 GCF_033344345.1 Vibrio sp. 1978 | reverse complement strand
CTTTTAACTGGTCACGAGCCGCATTGAATAGCCATTTTGCTTCAATGTACTCAAGACCTTTATTCATCATAGTCGCAGAATCGACCGAAATCTTTGGCCCCATAGACCAGTTAGGGTGCGCGATTGCCTGTGCTGGCGTTACGCTGTCGAGATCGGCAATGTCAGCGTAACGGAATGGACCGCCAGATCCGGTTAACAGAATACTAGAAATGCCATGCTCATCTAAGTTACAGCGGCCAAGATTGGTTTGAACTTGCTGTGGTAGGCACTGGAAAATAGCATTATGTTCACTGTCTACTGGCAGCAACTCTGCCCCGTATTGTTCAACGGCATCAATAAACAACTGTCCAGACATGACAAGCGCTTCTTTATTCGCCAGCAATACGCGCTTGCCCGCTTTAACGGCCGCCATGGTTGGCAACAAACCCGCTGCACCAACGATGGCCGCCATTACGCTATCTACTTCTTCTAATGAAGCCACATGACAAAGTGCATCAACACCACCTAACACTTCTGTATTTGGTGAAATGGTGTGGATTTCTGATTGCAGAGCAACAGCCGCAGCCTTATCCGCCATTACCGCGAATTTAGGCTGCCATTGGCGACAAAGTGCCACCATCTTTTCAACGTTAGT
>NZ_JAWPOP010000615.1:0-634 GCF_033344345.1 Vibrio sp. 1978 | reverse complement strand
ACGTTATTGAGATACTTCACCTGCCGGTGGGCCGTCTCCCGGTCCAGCTTTCCTTCGCGCTTCAATTCGGTGATCGCTGCACCATAGCTCGGCGCTTTGTCGGTATTGAGCGTGGCAGGCTTTTCCCAGTGCTTCAGGCCTCGCAGGGCCTTGCCCAGGAACCGCTTCGCTGCCTTGGCGCTGCGGGTCGGCGACAGGTAGAAATCGATCGTGTCGCCCCGCTTGTCGACTGCCCGGTACAGGTAGGTCCACTTGCCCCGCACCTTGACGTAGGTTTCATCCAGGCGCCAGCTCGGATCAAAGCCACGCCGCCAGAACCAGCGCAGCCGCTTCTCCATCTCCGGGGCGTAGCACTGGACCCAGCGATAGATCGTCGTATGGTCGACCGAAATGCCGCGTTCCGCCAGCATTTCCTCAAGGTCGCGATAGCTGATCGGATAGCGACAATACCAGCGCACCGCCCACAGGATCACATCACCCTGGAAATGGCGCCACTTGAAATCCGTCATCGTTCCGTCCGTCCAATCTCCGCCAAGCATGCTCAAGCTTCACGATTTTTGCAACAGAGCCCACACGACTATTGAGCATAGTCGAGATTGGTGCAGATCACTTCTGATATTGAACTGTCAGGAGC
>NZ_JAWPOP010000614.1:0-635 GCF_033344345.1 Vibrio sp. 1978 | reverse complement strand
CGATCATCAAATTGGGTAAGCAAGAGTATGCCATTGAACCCGGCCAGTATTTTTGGATTCCTCAAGGATGTTTGAGCTCACTCACTTTTTTACCTAACACTCATGTCCATCGTTGTGATTTTTCTGTGCGTTTGAATGATGCATTTGCTCAACAGGCCGGTTTTATCAAACCATCAATTTTGCTGAAAGCCTTAATTGAAAAGTTGGCGAAGACGGAAACTCGTTCTGATATCCAGTTAGATTTGCTCGCTGTGGTTAAACACGAAGTACTGGCGATTTCACCAAATCTATCAAACTCGGCACTCAGCCAAGCAATCAATCAGTGGAAGCCAGGATGCGAAGCTCGCATTTCGAGAGAGCTTTGTTTGGTGCTTACGCTGCGCGAAGCAAGAAAAATGAAGTTGTCTGGGAAAAAGGAATCTCAAATTGTTGAGCACTTGTTTGCTGGCAACACAGAAGAATACGAACAGCTTTGCTTTCTAGTGTTTGGTGAAGCGCTATAAGTCAGCGGTGTATAGCGTTTTCTCACACGAGACTCACACAAGATCAAAAAGGGCGTACTTTGCGGTACGCCCTTTTCTTATTCTTTGCCTCACGTAGGGTCATTCCCCAAACAACCCCAAGCACAACACACA
>NZ_JAWPOP010000613.1:0-635 GCF_033344345.1 Vibrio sp. 1978 | reverse complement strand
AGCGTTAGGTTTTCGAGTTAACGCTGAAGAATACTACGCAAAACAAGATGCCAATGAATCTCTGCTGCAAAAGCAGCTTGAAGAAGTATACAGGGCCTCAGTTAACGAATCGATTTATAACGCGCCTGAACATGTCACTGACCTGGATGAAGCTAATGAAGTCATTCAATCAGGTCAAGCAAACAACTTGCAACTGAGTGCTGCTGAAAAGAGAGTGATTTCAGAAAGGTTGCATATTCAAATTGATTATTTGACTGACGACGCAATCTCATTTTCTAGAAACAAAGCTTCGTTATTAGAACATTTGCAAGAATATACTGAGTGGCGCCAGACTAAAACATCAGACCAGCCCCTTTTTAATCTGATGAATGTTCTTTTTAAAACTTTAAACATATCTATTGAACGTATTGACCAGAAGCATTCTATCCCTAAATCCAGTTATTATGAAGCTTATGATATCATCAACCAGTTATTAAATGGTAATTCCGCACTCTGTAAAAAACTGAGTTCGATGAATACTATGTTGAAGCCCATCACTTCACAGTCACATTCTGAAGGCTATAAAACACGGGCAATAAATGATTTTCTTTCTAAACTCGGGTTTGACACTGAAGTTGATCATAAAACAAACGGGA
>NZ_JAWPOP010000612.1:0-635 GCF_033344345.1 Vibrio sp. 1978 | reverse complement strand
AGTTTAATTGAAGCGGTCGATCTTCTTGCTGCATGTAAAACGGTGGTCGCAAATGACTCAGGCTTAATGCATGTAGCAGCCGCTGTAGGTTGTAATGTCGTTGCTGTTTATGGCTCAACATCACCAAAGTACACACCACCACTGGCTGAAAAAGTTGAAATGGTTCATACCGATATCGACTGCCGACCATGTTTCAAGCGTGAGTGCCAATACCAACATTTGAAATGCTTGACTGAGCTATCGCCAAAACAAGTCCTAGATAGCATCCAGAAGCTCGAAGCCATTGCGACTAGTTCATGTTAATTCGAATTATTTATACGGCACTGTTAGCGCTTGCCTCACCATTTCTTTTATTGGGCTTATATAAAAGCAAGCCCAATAAACCCAAATTTGGTGGGCGATGGAAAGAACACTTTGGAATAACCCCACAGTTAAAAACGCATCAGCGTCCAATTTGGATTCATGCTGTTTCTGTAGGCGAAAGCATCGCGGCAACACCTCTAATCAAGGAACTCAAACAGCAATATCCAGAGCAACCTATCGTTGTCACAACAACCACGAGCACTGGTGCGGAACAAATAGCCAAGTTGGGTGATTTAGTTGAACACCGCTATATGCCAATAGACTTTGGCTTT
>NZ_JAWPOP010000611.1:0-637 GCF_033344345.1 Vibrio sp. 1978 | reverse complement strand
GTCTAAGGCAGCTAAACTTAAACCCATCAACAAAAGAATGACGTAAATAAGGTATGAAGTTGATTGGTTAATTTTCTCTAGTAAAGCTGCGCGAGAAATAGGAATTAAGTACCCCACAACAAGAGGGGCAAAAATGAATAGCATCCCTGAGAACATAAAACTTGATAATTCCTTAGTGAGACAAGTCGGAGACAAAAGCCACTGATAAAACAACACTCGACCTTGAGTTTAATGTTTATCGTGGATGACGTTAGTTAACTTAATTACAAGCCGCTAGCACTGAGTACTGCGTTGATTTCGTTTTGAAAGTCAGTATCACTCATATTGCTTAGGTCATACAAGACCTCTGCACCTGTTAAATTGAATTCCACTTCATGTTCATCAATACGTTCGTCTTGATTGCGGAACATCAATAAGTGGTTTGCAATTCGAGCAATGTCTAAATAACTGACTTCTGGACGAGCGGTAACAAACTTTTCGTTTGAAGAGACTTCTCGAAAATCGTTGTCGAACCCCCAGCGTTCTAGCACCAACTTACTGGTTGCAGAGCAGCGAGTTTGGAAGATTTGCAATGCCATATCAGGGTCGAGGTAATTGCCACTATCCAGATACAGGTGATATTCGTTAATGAGGCAGA
>NZ_JAWPOP010000610.1:0-637 GCF_033344345.1 Vibrio sp. 1978 | reverse complement strand
CTCTAAACGGGCAGCCTTGGTGGTTAATCAAGGAGCTCGGTGGATTGCCAGGGATGGTTGGCAAACGAGGCATGTCTTCGGTGATCGACGGAATTGCTCTCAGTAAGCCTTGGGTATAAGGGTGTGCGGGCTGAGCAAAGAGGGTGTCCGTATCCGCTTGTTCCATTTTTTGTCCACCGTACATCACCAACACGCGGTCACACATTTCGGCAACAACGCCCATGTCGTGCGTGATCAGCAATATCGCGGTATTAAACTCTTTTTGTAACTCACGTAATAACGTCAGGATTTGCGCTTGTACTGTCACATCGAGTGCGGTGGTTGGCTCATCAGCGATGAGCAGCTCTGGTTTACACAGGAGCGCCATGGCAATCATCACACGTTGGCGCATGCCACCAGACAGCTCGTGCGGGTATTGATTCAGGCGAGTGTCCGGCGATGGGATTCGCACCGCATCTAACATGTGTATTGATTCCGCGATGGCTTGCTTGCGACTCATGCCTTTGTGCACCATCAACACTTCGCTTAGCTGTTTACCTATCTTCATAAATGGATTCAGAGAGGTCATGGGATCTTGGAAGATCATGCCGATTTTCTCTGCGCGAATACGGTTGAGCTGTTTCTTGGACATTGAGAG
>NZ_JAWPOP010000609.1:0-638 GCF_033344345.1 Vibrio sp. 1978 | reverse complement strand
GAACTTTCTGGTGAGTTACCGCCAAGCCAAGATGGTACGAGCTTTATGGACTTCACCAAAGAGCAAGGTTACGAGCTTGAAGAATCATTCCCTGGTGATCGCTCAACGGTTCGTAAGCTGACTAAATATGTGGGTGCCGGTGGTGGTTTAAATATCAGCTTTGACAGCTTGTTATTGGGCGAGCGTATTTTCTACGATCCAGAAACAGATACGCTGACGATCAAAGGGACACCGCCAAACTTGAAAGATCAGTTAAGTCGTAACTAATTCTTATGAAGAGAGCCCTAGGCTCTCTTTTTTTATGTGAAGCAAGCACAGCCAGAGCTCAGAACATGGTATATGCTTGTAATTAATGGATTATATGAGGACTGAGCGTTGCATCAATTAAGAGCAGGGATTAAGCGGATTATTTGGTTCTTATTCATTTTGTGGTGTGTATTTTCTGCAACTCTTTGGTTTCAAGCAAAGCAGACGATGCAAACGCTTTCCACATTGAATGAACTCGGCAGCAAAGTTGAGGAAGTACGTAACTTCTTTAATTTTGAGTTGCCGTATCGAGTTAAGCATGTCGATCAAGTCTCACTCAAACTTCAGCTTGTGTACGCGGTTCGTCTTCAATTAGAAAGTGAGGTCTCTGA
>NZ_JAWPOP010000608.1:0-638 GCF_033344345.1 Vibrio sp. 1978 | reverse complement strand
AATTTTTTGCACAATTCGACATTCACAACATAAATCACTTTTCTAAATTGAACGGTTCGATCAATAAGCTAAGAGAATGAGAGACTGGTAATTCAACTCGATGCATTAAGGATGTGCATGTCGACTCTCATATCTACACCCAGAACCACAATGAGCCCAATCAGAGCAGAAGATTGGGCGCTATTTCAGCGTTTACATATCGAGCCTAGTGTCATCGCTCTCTGCTTCGATAAACCTGACGAGCGAGTGTTACGCGACAAGTTTGAATCTCGTTTAGCGAGCTGGACACCAGAGTGTGACCATTGGTTGTGCTTGACCATTTTCGATGCAAATACTCAACAACCTATCGGGATCACGGGTTTTGTACTAGAGGAAGACAAAGCCGAAGTAGGCTATTTGCTGCTGCCCGAGTTTCATGGCCAGCAATTCGGCACAGAAACACTTAAGGCTTTGCTGCACTGGGCAGAAACCACGCACGATATCCGCCGCTTTTCCGCCACAGTGACCGAAGGAAATGTCGCATCAGAGCGCGTACTCACAAAATGCGGCTTCGAACTCTCTCAAGTCATTCCAGACGCATACCAAATTGGTGGCAAACCCTACGCCGATAAAATCTACTCGCGACAAAAATAAGGACG
>NZ_JAWPOP010000060.1:0-3803 GCF_033344345.1 Vibrio sp. 1978 | reverse complement strand
AAGTTGAACTGCTCCTGTGGATGTGGGAGCAACAAAGTGAGCCAATCAGCATTAGACCAGCTGCAGAAGGTTCGTGACGAGTTTGGTAAGGCAATGGTCGTTCGCTCTGGATATCGATGTGAAAAACATCCGAGTGAAGCGCGTAAAGAAAAGCCCGGGCAACACTTTAACGGCGTGGCCTTTGACATCGCTTGTAATAACGGGTTTGACCGCCTTCGTCTTGTAGAGATTGCTCGTAAGCATGGCGCGAGAGGGATTGGGATTGCAAAAACCTTTGTTCATCTGGATTGGCGGGAAGGGTTACCCGTAATGTGGACTTACTAACAAGCCGCCAGAACGGTCGCTTTTTTAATGGAGAAAGGAAATGAAAAAACTGTATCAGTTTACGGTCGCAGTGGTGGCTCTGCTGTTTGCGTCTGTTGCGCTGGCAAGTTCGGGAATGATTGAGCCCGATACGCCAGCTTGGGCTGCAGCTGCATTTGGCTTTGTCGCAACTGTAGTCGGGGTTGTTGCTCAGATTGATGCGCAAGTGTCTGAAGAGTTCAAACGTAAGTGGCCGTGGTGGCTGCGCTGGGTTTGGAATGCAGCTGCTGGCAACTATAAGCACGCACAGAATATCGGCAGTTAGTCGTGGGCTGGGCATCGTCGGTTCCGATTGTTGGAGCGCTCATCCTAAAAGTCATTGAAGCATGGGAACATCTTCAACGCGCCAAGCAAATTGAGCATCAGGAGCGAGAGTATGAAGATATCAAGCAAGATGCTAAAAGCCGCCATGCTCAGCGGTTTGGTCCTAGTAGTGGGCGGATGCGCGACAAGCCGTGATGTGTTTGTTCCTCCATGCAAGCCAGCAGCTCCTGTTCTTGAGTGGTACGAGCCTGACCAAGGTGGGATTTATTACCCGGAGCGCAGCGTCACTAACCTGATGTTGTACATCGAGCAGCTCAATGACTGCATTGACTACTACCAAGTTAATCCTGGTTAGTTCAACTATCCGGTAATTCCGGATAGTTAGCGAGTGTTCTTACTGGCTGCACTTGTTATCAGTTAAGCCAGCATGTGATAGCGACGAATCCCGCATGCATCCAATAGGAAGGGATAAGGATCGGTTAGCGCCCGATAGTGCATAAGTAGCTAAAAGAATTAGTGACCCAAGGCTACTGGCTGCCTTAAAGCCAGTTCTAACACCGCCAAAGGCAACGTATTGCTAGTGATTTGCAACGTCGTCGAGCGTCGCCAGGCTTCGGCCATTAAACAGCAGTGTCCACGGCGGTGACCCTTTAAATATCCTTTGTGTATTTAGTGAGTATTCAAAGGATATTTGATTATGCCTCCACGTACCCCTAAGCCTTGTCGTCACCCACATTGCGGTGGGCTGACTAATGACAAGAGTGGTTACTGTGATAAGCACCGCAACACTGGTTGGGAAGTTCATCAAGCAGGCCGCAACCGCCATCAGCGCGGTTATGGCAGCGATTGGGATAAGAGGCGCCGCATCATTCTTAAACGTGATAAGTATTTATGCCAAGAGTGTTTGCGTGGTGGTCGTGCCGTTCCCGCCAAAGATGTTGACCATATCAAGGCTAAGGAACATGGCGGAACAGATGAAGACAGCAACCTGGAGGCGCTATGTCGGGCATGTCACAAGGCAAAAACTGCACGGGAACGCATAAAACCACGGCTATAAAACGCAAAGAAGTGATCGTTTGTCAGATCAAAGTAGCGTTTTGGGTACCGATTTATTTAAAAACCTTGGTGCTGTTTTGTTGGTTGTTTGGTACCTACCCAGACCCTGTCAGAGTCACTGAGACGATAGTAGGAGGCACTAAGGTGATATCACCCCGAACCCATAAGCGGAAAGGTATCAGAGCGATATTAGGTCGCTTTTTATCGTCGTTCTCACGTATAGGGGGGAGGGGTAAATCTCTGTAGACTTTTCGATGGGTACCGCAGCCTCAGACAAATTTTTATACGCAATAAATAAGGATCTTTTTTTGACGCGCGAGATCACACATTTTCGCCGCTGAGTTTTGAGAGGTATTTTATGGCGCGAGCAGCTGGAGGTGGTCGAAAAGGTGGCAAAAGCACTATGCCATCTGCGCCTGCCCACGAAGCACTGATAAAAATTGATCCGCCAGATGAGTTACGTGATGACAACGCGCTGGCGATTTGGCAGACGCAAAGCCGTGTACTGATGGACAGAAAAATTCTGACTATCGACCATGGACCTTTGTTGTTGGCTTATTGCAATAGCTTCTCTTTGTACCTTCAAGCTGAGTTGGAAGTCTCTCGAGAAGGACTGACCGTTGATACACCGATGGGAGGACAGAAGAAAAACCCTAGCGTGAATGTTCGCCAGGATGCGTTGGCCAGTATGGTTCGTATTGGCAGTTTACTTGGACTAGACCCGTTATCCATTCGACGGATGACTGGTGGGGGGAGCGGTAGCAAGGACAGCGACGAAAACGAATTCGACGAATTCTTACCAGCGAGATAAGTATGGCTAAGTATCCGAACGTAAACGCCGCCGCGAAGTACGCGCGTGACGTGGTCAGCGGTCGGATCGTAGCTTGTAAGTATGTTATCCAGGCATGTCAGCGACATTTGGATGATCTCGAAAAGAGCAAAAGCAAAGCCTATCCGTACCGGTTTAACAAAGACAAAGCCGAAGGGGTTTGTCGTTTTATTCAGTTGCTTCCACACACCAAAGGTAAGTGGGCAAAAAAGCCACTTAAAGAGCGCCGCATCAGTCTGGAACCGTGGCAGTTGTTTATCCACGCGGCTCTTTATGGTTGGGAGCGAAAGAAAGACAAACGTCGCCGTTTTCGGGTGGCTTACGTTGAAGTACCACGAAAGAACGGGAAAAGCATCATTGCGGCAGGGAACGGGCTTTGGATGTTCGCCCCTGACAATGAGTATGGCGCTGAAGTTTACTGTGGCGCCACCACAGAGAAGCAGGCTTGGGAGGTGTTTAAGCCTGCTAAGAAAATGGCTGAAGCTCTACCGAACCTGCGTCGCTCATTCATGATTGAGGTCATGGCCAAGAAGATGGAACGGCCAGACGGCAGCATCTTCGAACCAGTTATCGGTGACCCGGGTGATGGTTCCAGTCCTCATTGCGCGATAGTCGATGAGTATCACGAGCATGATGGTCCTGAACTTTACGACACCATGTCGACAGGGATGGGCGCTCGCGAGCAGCCACTCATCTTTGTGATCACCACATCGGGTTACAACATCGCGGGCCCTTGTAAAGACTTGCATGATGACTTGGTCAAAATCTTAGAGGGTACCACTGACGACGATGAAGTCTTTGGCATCATCTACACGATTGATGAAGGCGACGATTGGACTGACCCTGCAGTACTGGCCAAAGCCAACCCAAACTTGGGGATCTCCGTGGATGAGGATTGGCTCAGAAGTCAGCAGTTGCGCGCAATCCGCAACCCTCGATATGCCAATACCTTCAAAACCAAGCACCTTAACCAGTGGGTTTCAGCCTCAAGCGCCTTTTTCAACATGGAGGATTGGAAGGCCGCTGAAGATACCAGTCTGATGATTGATGATTTCCAAGACAGCTCATGCTGGTTGTCTCTGGATTTGGCATCGAAAATCGATATCTGTAGCCAGGTGATGCTGTTTACACGTAAGGATGAGCGTAACCAACTGCATTTCTACATTTTCTCAAAGCACTACTTACCAGAAGAGACAGTGTTCGACCCAGACACCAAAAACCGCAAGGTCTACCAGAAGTGGGTGGCGACACCATGGTTGAACAGTGGTGGCAGTGCATTGATTTCAACGGA
>NZ_JAWPOP010000607.1:0-638 GCF_033344345.1 Vibrio sp. 1978 | reverse complement strand
GGTAAACTGCGTGGCGTTTGTCACCATTAAACGAACTTTGTCGCCAATAGAAACCTTAAGAGAGCGCGCTAAACTGTGGCCAAGAAACACTTTGTACTCTCCCGCTTGAAGAGAAGACAAACGACCCGCAATCAAATGGTTGGCAATCGGGTCGCCTTTCTTAGGCTCAATCCCAATCAAATAACCTGCCGTTAGTTGTGCCGAACTTTGAATTACCGCCTCTCCGCGAACAACAGGTTCTGGCTCATCAACATCCGACATCGCTTGAATGAATTGCGGCGCAGACTCCGTCAGTGGAGTGCGACCATCATGCTGAGAAATCACCGCGTGAGGAAGAACACCAAGAATGCGCTCTTTCAGTTGCGCTTCGAATCCGTTCATAACCGAAAGCACAGTGACCAACGCCATCACACCGATCGTGATGCCCGCCGTCGACATATAAGAAACAAATCGGCTAAACCTATCTCCGGAGCGTCCCCGAAGATATCTCAAGCCAATAAACAAAGAGATAGGATGATACATACAGGACAAACCAACTGGTTTTCTAATAAGGGCGATTGACCCTAGTTCTAAATAATAAGAGTTATCTTACCTTACTCTTCTCATGAAGAAGACAAGATAATCGCTAAATTTGTCAA
>NZ_JAWPOP010000606.1:0-639 GCF_033344345.1 Vibrio sp. 1978 | reverse complement strand
GCGATTGCAGTCAGACGTAACCAATAAAAAATTGGACATGGGCATTGAGCGCATTAACCAACTGGCGCTAGAAATTCGTGACATCCACCGCTTGATGATGCGCACTCCTGGTCCACATAACGATTTGATGGATCAGCATGAAAAGCTGATTACCGAGCTGTCGGAATACACTAAGGTCACTGTGACCCCACGTAAAAACGCAGAAGGCTTCAACGTGCACATCGGCAATGGTCATACCCTGGTGTCGGGCCCAGAGGCAAGCCAATTAAAAATGATTGACGGCTACCCAGACGTGCACCAACGACGTCTAGCGATGGTCGAAGGCGATGGCATCAAAGCGATTAAGGCCGACGACATGGACGGCAAAATCGGCGCGCTACTCGACATGCGTGACAAACACATTCCGCAACTGCTGGATGAAATGGGGCGCTTAGCTACCGGATTCTCTTACAAGGTCAACCAACTGCAATCGCAAGGTTTGGATCTCAACGGCAAAATCGGTAAAGAGGTTTTCACCGATGTGAATTCTGAGCTGGTGGCTAAATCACGAGTGTTTACCGCACCAAACTCGAAAGCGGACGTTGCCGTTTATGTCGATGATATTTCGGCGTTGAAAGGTGGCGAATATGCGCTGCGCTT
>NZ_JAWPOP010000605.1:0-639 GCF_033344345.1 Vibrio sp. 1978 | reverse complement strand
TGCACTACCAAACGGATTTATACATGAACGGAGCGATCATGGTCGCGCTAGGGCTCAGCTACTTTGGTGTAACGCAAGCGGATGCGGTTTTCGCGATTGGCATTGGTATCTTCATTCTTTACAGCGCCTTCAAAATGGTCAGCGAAGCGATTCAAACGTTGCTCGACAGAAAGCTGCCCTATGAATAGCTTGAGCAAATTGACCAAGACTGTTTGAGCGTGAAAGGCGTGTTGGGCGTGCATCAGTTGCGTACCCGTATGTCTGGTCCAACACGTTTTATTCAATTGCATTTGGAATTGGATGACAACTTGCGTTTAATTGAGGCGCATTATATTGCCGATAAAGTGGAAGATAACTTGTTGGCATTGTTCCCAGAGGCGGATGTATTGATCCATCAAGATCCGTTGTCGGTGGTATTTGGGCCAGAAAAAGAGCAAAAAGCACAAGATTGGTAAGAGTCGAAAAAACGTTTTGATCTTAACGACAAACAAGCGCTTATTGACTATCTTTCCATCAATGCTTATTAAGATTCGTGATCCTGATGTGAATCAACAAAGTTTCAAAGAGAAACTGTAATACTCTTACATAAGTAGAAAAGTTACATAAAAAAGTGCGTTTTAATTGGTATTCCTGTAGAGG
>NZ_JAWPOP010000604.1:0-639 GCF_033344345.1 Vibrio sp. 1978 | reverse complement strand
GAAACAGTCTGAGCTGCTCGGTGGTTCTGGCAATGCATTTGTCACGAACACGAAAGACCGCAACGTGAACCAAACTTTGCTCGATCTCCAGTTCAGCCATTCGCAAAAAGAAGGCTACAAGTTGGCGACCGAAATTTTGGGTGAAATGGGACGCGTCGCGCATCTACACAACACCAAGCCAATCAACACTAGCTTGGCAGTATTGCGTTCGCCACAAATTCCATCGGTCCTTGTAGAGACTGGATTTATCTCTAACCCAACAGAAGAGAAACTGCTGTTCCAACGCGCACACCAAGATAAGTTAGCGCAGGCTATCTCTAAAGCGGTGGTTAAATATCTAAAAGATAACCCACCTGAAGGCACGGTGTTCTCACCTTCCTCTAAACCAATGGTGCACATTGTTAAGCGTGGTGAGTCGCTGTCTGTGATTGCGAATAAATACGGTACTAACTCGAAAGCGTTGATGGCTGAGAACAAGTTGAAATCGACCAGCTTAGCGGTTGGACAAAAACTGCGTATTCCGTCAGCTGGCAAGATCCAAGTGCCAAGCAAGCCTATTACAGTAGAGACTGAAACGATTACTCATACCGTTAAATCGGGTGAGTTCTTGGGTAAGATCGCAAGTCACTATAAAGTGAA
>NZ_JAWPOP010000603.1:0-639 GCF_033344345.1 Vibrio sp. 1978 | reverse complement strand
GCCTTTTGTGTTGGAATGAAGCAGGGAAATCGACTACTCGGAAGAGAATGTGATGTGCTGCTGTTTGACGCGCGAAAAGAGTTCGATGCTAATAGCTTTACGGCGGCAATTGGCTCTCTCGTTGGCGGTGGAATGCTACTTGTTGTGACAAATACTGCTCAACCACAACACTTCGCTGAGCAATGGATGCAGACCCAATGGCAAAAGCTGATAGTGCTTGAGCAGGGGAAATTTGTTCCTCAGGTTTCTGAGCTTGCTATTGCGCAGAGAAATACAGAATACATAGAGCAGACTCACGCTGTTTCATTAATCGAGAAAGTGGTGAGTGGGCATCGTAAGCGTCCTTTAGTGCTCACGGCTGATCGCGGTAGAGGTAAAAGCAGCGCGTTAGGTATCGCTTGTGCTCAGTTGTTGCAACACAAGCCGCTGCGTATATTACTTACCGCGCCTTCTATTAACGCTGTTGAGCCAGTCTATCAGCACGCGCAGCGTTTACTTACGGATGCCAAACAGATGAAGAAAGACCGTTTGGAAGTCGGCAATGGGTATATTCAGTTTATTGCGCCTGACGAATTGTTGTCTTCGCTGCCTGAGTGTGATTTGTTGCTAGTTGATGAAGCGGCTGCGATTCCCGTCCCG
>NZ_JAWPOP010000602.1:0-639 GCF_033344345.1 Vibrio sp. 1978 | reverse complement strand
AAAAACCGCAAGGTCTACCAGAAGTGGGTGGCGACACCATGGTTGAACAGTGGTGGCAGTGCATTGATTTCAACGGATGGCGCTGAAGTCGATTTCAACGAAATTGGGGAAGACATTCAGAACTTTTCGGATGAGTTTGAGGTGCGAGAGGTTCCACATGACCCGTGGGGATCTACACAGCTCGCTCAAGAACTTACCGCAGCAGGTATTACAGCCGTCAAGGTTCCGCAAACTACCGCGCACTTATCCCCTGGAATGATAGAACTCGAGGCAGCCTTGAAGTCTGGCCGTGTTCATCATGACGGTAACCCTGTGTTGACCTGGATGATGAGCAACGTAGTCAGTAAGCCAGACGCTAATGAAAACCACTTTCCAAGAAAAGACAAACCCGACCAAAAGATTGATGGTGCGGTCGCTTTAATCATGGCGGTGTATCGCGCGCATCTGGCAACGGATGCCTTTGACCCATACGACGATCTAGATGATGAGGATTTATACCTGTGAAATACGTACTCAACCTGATTGGCCTCGCGGGGTTTGCCGCGTTGGTGAGTGGGGTTTATCTCAAATTCGGGTTGTCGGATACCTTAATGTTTGGCGGAACTATGTTGTTGATTTTTGCCTTATTGGCATTAAGAA
>NZ_JAWPOP010000601.1:0-640 GCF_033344345.1 Vibrio sp. 1978 | reverse complement strand
TTACAATCAAACAAAAGATAGTGATTCCTCTATCTTTGATAATTGGATTGTTCACCGTGAGCTCAGTATTAAATGTTATGACAACGAGCAAGCAATCTGAATTAAGCGACACCTTAAATGAACAGATCGTACCCAACCTGTTCACGATTGAAGATGCGTACCGCGATCTCTACCAAGCGACTTCTGCTGTTCAAGGCATTGCCTTAGCAGAAACACAAGCAGATATTGATCATCACATTCACGAGTACAAAGACAATGCTTACAAAGCGTTGCCGCGTATGGAAAAAGTGATTGAGCTATCGCGTGCGGGAGTGATGCCTGCATCACACGGTGCTGATGTGCAAAAACTGGTGACTTTAGGTCAAAAGTGGCTACAAAGTTACGAAGTGATGTTGAGCAAGCCTCAATCTCAATGGCTAAGCTACTACAACGAGCACAAGAACACGTTTGAGGAGCAATTTGTTGATGTTCGAGCCCAGCTCAATGTCGTGAAAAGTGCTATCGAAGATAAGCAAGGTGAGTTGAAGTCAGACATTTCAGCGGCGACTGCACGAGCAGAATCGATTTTAGAAATGGGTATCATCGTTGTGATCTTAGCGGCACTTGGCATGGTATTCCTGCTGCTACGCACAGTACTTAA
>NZ_JAWPOP010000600.1:0-640 GCF_033344345.1 Vibrio sp. 1978 | reverse complement strand
GCAATGATGGTTGGCCCAATGGGTGGCTGGGCAATCAAAAAATTCGATAACTACATCGACGGTAAAGTAAAAAGCGGCTTCGAGATGTTGGTGAACAACTTCTCTGCTGGCATCATCGGTATGCTGTGCGCCATTCTGGCTTTCTTCCTTATCGGACCATTTGTCAAAGTGCTTTCAGGCGCATTGGCAGCTGGCGTAAACTTCCTTGTTTCAGCGCACCTTCTGCCACTGACTTCTATTTTTGTTGAGCCAGCGAAGATCCTGTTCCTAAATAACGCGATCAACCACGGCATCTTCTCTCCACTGGGTATTCAGCAAGCGTCAGAGACTGGTCAATCGATCTTCTTCTTGATCGAAGCGAACCCTGGTCCGGGCTTGGGTATCCTGCTGGCTTACATGGTGTTTGGCAAAGGTACGGCTCGCCAAACGGCTGGCGGTGCATCCATCATCCATTTCTTCGGTGGCATTCACGAGATTTACTTCCCGTATATTCTAATGAACCCACGTCTGATCCTTGCGGCTATTGCAGGTGGTATGACTGGCGTGTTCGTTCTAACCATGTTTAACGCGGGCATCGTTTCTCCAGCATCACCAGGTTCAATCTTTGCAATCTTGTTGATGACTCAGAAAGGCTCAATCG
>NZ_JAWPOP010000599.1:0-641 GCF_033344345.1 Vibrio sp. 1978 | reverse complement strand
CATTGCCTCAACGCTCTCATGGCCGCCAGTAATCACTTGGTACTTACCGTTTACGATAAACGCTGGCACAGAATTGATTTGGCCACGAGTAGTGATGGATTCAGCTTTAGTGATGTATTCAAACAGTTTTTCTTGTTGAGCCTCATCAAGATGGTATGGGCTGATCAAGTTACGAGATTCAAAAGCTTTCTCTACCGCTTGTTGACGCTCTTCTGCTGTTGCATCTGCGCCCATTTGAACCGCTGCAAATAAATCAGCCATGAATGCTTTATCTGGTGTTGCGTCGAGCTGCATGACAGCAGTGTAGAAGATAATTGCGCTGATCTGAGCACTTTCATTGAAAGTCACGTGCATCTTTTCAACTTTTTGCTCTGTTAGCGATTCAATTTGAGGGACAAACTCTTCCATTGAACGACAATGGCCGCAAGTTAGGGCAAAAGCTTCGGTTAGTGGCGCCAGATTGTATTCTTGAAGAGAAACAGGCAACACTTCGTATTGCTTACCTTGTTGTGGCTGACTATTGCCGCTGTCACATGCTGACAGAGCCGCAATAGCGGCAAATAAAGCGACGCCTTTTGAGATAGTTTTAAACATAACAACGCTCTGAATGAGAAATTTACGGTAGTTTATCGGTTAACGAT
>NZ_JAWPOP010000598.1:0-641 GCF_033344345.1 Vibrio sp. 1978 | reverse complement strand
ATTCGTGCCTAGCTATTTTTTAATCATCATGCCGAGAAAACAATGAGTTAGCGGTGTAGCGTTTTGCCCGCCAACCAATAAGAACATCGACGGACGTTTGTTATCTGGTGCGGCGATCTTTGGTTTAGGTTGGGGTTTGGCAGGTATTTGCCCTGGCCCTGCAGTTGCGAGTCTGGCATTAGGCAACGTGAGCATTGTAGTGTTCTTCCTTGCGATGTTAGTTGGATCTCTGTTCGCGAAAGCGATCATTACTCACCGTAACGCGAAGAAGATGAAAACCGCGAACGCGTAAACAATCAATCTGATATGGAGGGGAAAGGATGCCCGACAAACTAAAGCGAAGTTTTGTTCAGTCTGTGATGAACAGCTTTTTCCCTCCGATCATGATCTTACTCGCGCTTGTGGTCGGTGCTGCGGCCTTGTGGTTGTCCCCGAAAGAGGAAGACCCGCAAATCGTTGTGCCGATGGCCGATGTATTGGTTTCGGCTCCCGGACTCAGCGCTTCTCAAGTCGAAAATCAAATCACTGAACCATTAGAAAAGCTTGTTAGCCAAATTGACGGTGTGGAATACGTTTATTCTTCGTCAATGGAAGGTGCTGCGCAAGTCATCGTTCGTTTCTATGTAGGTGAAAACCGCGAA